>JAIQFR010000012.1 GCA_020073205.1 Terriglobia bacterium | reverse complement strand
GGACGAGGGCTTCCGCGGCCAGGCGCCGGGCCTGGAACAGGAGGTCTCGCTCGCGGAGCGCTCCGGCGGCCTCCACGGCTCTCTCGGCCTCCGCCAGAGCGTCTCCGGGCCGGCGCGCGGCCATCAGGGAGCGCGCCAGGGCGAGCCGCGCCGCCACCGCGACCGGCTTGAGCCCGGCGGTTTCCGCCTCCCTGAGCACGCCTTCGAGGTCCCGGGTCCGGCCGCCGGCGGCGCCCACCTGGATCCTGGCCAGCAGCTGGAGCCTGACGTCCCTCGTGGCTCCCGCGGTGCCGACCGCCTCCCTGAGCACCGTCGCGGCGCGGTCCGGCTGTCCGCCGACCAGCAGCAGCTCGCCCCGATTCGTGAGGATCTCCGCCTCGAGCGCCGAGCTGCCGATCTTCCTCGCGATCTCGAGAGCCTCGTCGAGCGCCTCCACCGCCCCGGACGCGTCGCCCAGGTGGCAGCGGGTGTCGCCGAGGTACGCGAGCGTGGTCGCCACGAGGTTCTGGTCCCCGATCTCGCGGGCCGTCTTCCGCGCTTCGTCGAGGGATCTCAGTGCCGCGCCGAATTCTCCCTGGTCCAGCTCGATGTTCGAGAGATTGGCCAACAGGACGACGGTCGCCGTGCGGTCGCCGATCTTCCGCGAGAGCGGCAGCCCTTCGCTGTAGTACTTGAGGGCCTCGTCGTAGCGTCCCTGGACCTGCTCCACGAGCCCGATGTCGATCAGCGACCGAAGCAGGTCCGAGGGCTCGCCCAGCTGGCGGCGCTTGTCCAGGGCGCTACGCTGGAAGAAGAACGCCTCGTTGTACTGTCCGAGGACGGCCTTCATGTAGCCGATGCTGGCGAAGGTTCCGGCGAGGCTGGCCTCGTCACCGATCTCCCTCAGGATGTCCAGGCTCTTCTGGTAGGCGTCGAGCGCCTCCTGCGCCTTCCCGGCTCCCTGGTAGATGTCGCCCAGGTTCCGGTAATCCTCCGCGGTGCCAGCCCGGTCTCCCAGTCCCTCCAGCGTGTGGAGCGAACGCTTCGCGGTCAGGATCGCGTCGTCGTACTTCCCCGAGTCGTAGAGAACCAGCGCGATGTTGTTGAGCGCGACGCTGACGCCCCTCTGGTCCCCGATCCGCTCCCGGATCGCGAGCGAGTCCCGGTAGTACCGGAGGGCCTCGTCCCGCTTGCCCAGCGAGCGATAGTAGATGTTGCCCAGTCCGTTCAGGACGTCCGCTCGCCCCTGGTCGTTGCCGGACGCGGCGTGGAGCCCGAGGGCGGCGTTGAGTTCGTTGAGCGCCTCGGCCGTGTTCCCGAGCTTTGCCTGTACCCGCCCGAGCGAGTACCGCGCACTGGGGTTCTTGGGATCCAGCTCGACCACCTTCTGGAACGTATTGCGGGACCCGGCGAGGTTGCCGCCTTGCTCCTGAGAGGAAGCGAGATCCGCGAGGGCCTCGGCGTCGTTCGGAGCGATGCGGCAGAGATCCAGGTAGGCCTTGCTGGCGGCCTCCGCGTTGCCGGCGAGCTGGGCCTGGATCGCCCGGATGCGGGCGGCCTCGTACGGAGAGGCGTGCCGCAGCCCCGCGACCGCACGGTCTGCCTCGCGCTTGGCGTCGTCGGACTTGCCGAGCCGGGCGTAGGTCTCGGCCAGGAGGGCGCGGGCGACCGCGAAGTCCGGATCCTGGGCGAGGGCCGCCTCGAGGCTCTTCGCCGCATCGAGGTCGCCTCCCTCGCGTGCGAGGCCCACCCCCTCGCTATACAGACGGAGGGCGTCCACCGACCGCGTCGTGAGCTCGTTGGCGCCGCGCCGGCTCTCGCCCCAGTGCCGGGAAACGCCGAGCTCCTCGCGGACCTTCTGGCCGAGGTCGTCCACCATGGCGAACAGGGAGACCTCCCCCTTCCCTTCCACGCGGACTGGCGCGTCGCGAGAGATGGACGAAGAGCCGACCCGATAGACGCGCGCGTCGAGCCGGAACTGGCCTCCGGCTTTCAGGAGGCCGCCGGTTACCACGCTGTCGGCGCCGAGGAGCTTCGAGATTCGAAGGACCGACGCCGGATCGAACTCGTTTGCCCCGTCGAGCTTCAAGCCGTCGAGGACCTCCCTCACTCGGTCTTCACCGAGCAGGCGGAGGGCGGCCGACTGCTGCAGGTCCGATCGGAGCAGGTCCGGCAGGCCCGTGCGGGTCCAGTCGTAGCGCGCGTCCCCCGTGGAGTTCCGGAAGGGGAGGAGGACGAGCGACGCCTGCGGCTCCACGACCTGGGCCGGCCGTGCCCGGAACCAGCTGACGCCTCCGGCGACGACGGCTGCCAGCGCCAAGACGAGCAGGGCGCCCGACACGGCCCGCCGGATGCGCCGGCGGCCGAGGGCGACCGACGCGTGCTCCCGGTCGAGATCACGGAGCAGGTCCGCGGCACTCGGGTAGCGGTCGGCCTTGTCCCGACGAAGGCAGCGCGCGACGATGCCGGCCAGCCAAGCGGGGATGTCGGAGCGAATCGTCCGGATGGACGGCACGTTCTCTTGGGCCCGCCTCATCAGCGTGGACAACGCGTTGTCCGACTGGAACGGCAGCGACCCGGTCAGCATCTCGTAGAGGATCAGGCCCAGCGAGTAGAGGTCGCTGCGGTGGTCGGGGGTCTCGCCGCGAGCCTGCTCGGGGGACATGTAGGCCACCGTTCCCACGAGCGCGCCGTCCTCGGTCATCGTGCCCCCGTGGTCGAGTGTCCGCGAGATGCCGAAATCGGCGATGTACGCGCTCCCGTCCGCGTCGAGAAGAACGTTCTGAGGCTTGAGGTCGCGATGAACCACCCCGGCTTCGTGCGCGGCCTCGAGGCCGCCGGCGATCTGGCGCAGGAGGCCCAGCGCCTTCTCGAGAGAGAGGGGCCCTTCGTGATCGAGGAGCGCCCGCAGGCTGCTTCCCTCGACGAAGTTCATCGAGATGAACTTCAGGTCTCCGGCCTCGCCGAGGTCGTGGATGCGGACGACGTTCCTGTGGGTGATCCGGCTTGCCAGCAGGATTTCCCGCTTGAAGCGCTCGATGATATGGGGATGGGCCGCCATCTCCGGCCGGATCACCTTGAGCGCGACCACGCGATCCAGCTCCAGGTCGCGGGCCTTGTAGACCGCTCCCATCCCCCCTTCACCCAGGATCGCGAGGATCTCGTAGCGGCTCCCGAGGCGTGCCCCGGGTTGCAGGCGGCTCCCCGCGGGGGAAACGTCCGGCGGGAGGCCCTCGCCGGATCCGGCCTCGGTGGGGGCGGACGTTCGAGAGACGTCCGCCCGTCCCCGCCCCGGGAGCCCTGGGGATCCCGATCCGGCGGCGGAGAGCGCGGCGGCATCCCCGCCGCGAGCGAGCGCGGACCCGCACGCGGAGCAGGTGGAGGCCGTCTCCTCGTTCGACTCGCCGCAGCGTGGACAGAGCATGACGCTACCTCGCGTCGCCGGGGTGAGAGAGCGATCACCCGTGGGGGAAACCGCGGCGAGCGTACGCCGAGCCGCTCCGCGAGGTCAAGGCGGTGCCTTCGCGATACGGTGACGAGGGCGTATCCTCTTCGCTCTCATCCAGAGGAGACCGTGACGAAGCCAACGGTCCGCTCGTCCTTGATACTGCTGCTGGCACTCTCCGGAGCCGCCTCCGCCGCCGAGAGCGACCCCCACACGCCGCGGTTCGTGGCCCTGCCGGCCGTCCACCGAAGCTGGGGGCTCGGACTTCGAGCGGTGGTCGAGCCCAACATCGTCGGGCGCCTCGACCTGGCATGGGGATCCGAGGGGCTCGCGGTCACGACCGGCATCGGTTACACGTTCTGAGCCGAGGCGACCTCGGGCCCCCCCTCCGGGCGACCGGGCGCCGTTCTTGCGAGTGGCGGCCGGCCGGGGTTGGGCGTACTCTTCTCCCATGCGCGCGATCGGCCTGATGACGGCTCTGGCGGTCGGGGTCCTGGTGGCCCCGGGGGTGCTCCGCGCCGAGCCGCCGCCGACCGGCACGGCCCCCGAAGAGAGCGTCCCGCTCTACACCAACGCCGACCTCCTGAAGTTCGGCCCTCCGAGCGGGCCGGACGAGGCCGTCCGGACGCGGGACGAGGGGGAGTGGGAGTTCGTGCAGGCCTTCCTCGATCGCGAGTACGCCCGCGTGGATGCGGAGCGCGATTACGAGATCGAGCGTTCCGTCACCGAGGGGCTCCTGCACCCGGCCGTGTCCTCGTGCCCGAGGTACGTCGCACCCTACCGCGGCGTGTACGGCTTTCCCGGCGTGATGCCGTTCCGCTATCCGCGGTCCGAGGCGTGGCCTCCGTTTGCCGCCCTGGGAACGCGCGGCGTCCGTCCGTCGGAGCGCGGCATGGCGGCGCGACCTCAGGCGTCCGTCCGGCCCGGGCCGTCGCGGTCGGGCGCGGCGCGGCCCGGCCCATCGGGGTCGTAGGAAGCCGCTTCGCGTGGCGCGCCGGGCCGCCAGGACGGCGGCCACCCGTATTGCAGGCGAGCGGGGTGTAGGTATACTCGCGGCTTTGCAGGCCGATCCCGCCTTCATTATCCTCGACCGGCATGTCGCGCTCCGCGCGGGACGGCGGGAGCCGGGCGGAGCCGGCCAGGCGGATCGCGAATGACCGTGACCGAAGCGACACGCGCGGGGGGAGCACGAGCGAGGCGAGGACCGTCGCCCCGGCGGGCGGCCGTGATCCTGGCTACGGCGCTCGCCGTACCCGCGATGGCCCAGGAACGGACGCCGTGGATGCTGGGGGGCGCGCCCGCGGGGAACTCGTTCCTCGGCGGGGTCCCCGAGGGCTCCGCGACCGTGGGGAGGCTCTCGCTCACCCTCGCGGACGCGGTGCAGCGGGGCCTGAGGCAGAACCTGGGCGCGATCCTCGGGGCGCAAACGGTGCGGGCGGCGGAGGCCGGGCGCGACCTGACGCGAGGCGGCCTTCTGCCGGACCTCAACGGGTTCCTGTACGGCTCGCGCCAGGAGATCGACTTGGAGGCCTACGGCTTCCCGGTCGCGCCGGGAGAGTCTCCGGTCGTGGGACCGTTCAACGTGACCGACGCCAGGATCTACGTGGCCCAGCCGATCCTGGATCTCGCGGCGCTCGAGCGCGCGCGGGCGGGCGCTCTGGGGCTCGAGGCGGCGAAGCACGGCTATCGCGACGCGCGGGAGATGGTGGTTCTGACCTGCGCGTCGCTGTATCTCGATGCCGCCCTCGGGGCGAGCCGGATCGAGGCCGCACGCGCCCAGGACGCCGTCGCCGTCGCTCTCCTCGAGCGCGCGGAGCGCCTCAAGGAGGCGGGGGTGGTGGCCGGCATCGAGGTGCTTCGCGCCCGGGTGCAGCGGGCGGCGCAGCGGCAGCGCGTGATCTTCTACGAGAACGAGTTCGCCAAGCAGAAGCTGGCGCTCGCGCGAGCGATCGGCCTCCCCCTCGTTCAGGACTTCGACCTGGCGGACAAGCTCGCCTACGTCTCCGCGCCGCTCCTCTCGCCGGGCGCCGCGATCGACGAGGCGCTCCGGTCGCGCCCCGATCTTAGGCGGGCCGAGGCCGCGCTCGGAGCCGCGGAGACGAACCGCCGGGCGGACCGATTCGACGGCCTTCCCTCGATCCGGTTCAACGCGGACGTCGGCTGGATCGGCCCCACCGGGCCGCGCCTCGAGCGGACGTTCGCGGTGGGGGTCGGCATCAGGGTCCCCCTCTTCGAGGGAGGTCGCATCCGCGCCAACGTCCGCCTGGACGATGCCGCGCTCGCGCAGATCCGCGCCCGCCGGGACGACCTCCGCGCGAGAATCGAGTACGACGTCCGCGCGGCCCTCCTGGACGTCGATGCGGCGGGGGAGCGGGTGAAGGTCGCCCGCGAGGCGCTCGACCTGGCCGACGAGCAGATCCGCCAGGTCCAGGATCGGTTCGCGTCGGGAGTCGTCGGGAACCTCGAGGTGGTGCAGGCGCAGGATGCCCTCGCCACCGCCTCCGACAACTACCTGTCCGCACTGTACGCCCACAACGTGGCGCGGCTCGCGCTGTCCCGCGCGGTCGGGGCCGCCGAGCGGTCGCTTCCGACGCTCCTTGACGGCGGCGGAGGAGGCACGCAATGACGGAACCGCGCATCGAGCCTGAAGGGGCGCCGGCGGGGCCCGCTCCGCGGGCGGGATTGAGCTCGAGGCAGCGTGGTCTGGCGCGCCTCGTGATCCCCGGAGGCGCGCTCCTGGTGGCGATCGTGGGGCTGGCGTTCTGGATCCACGGGCGCGTGCGCGAATCCACCGACGACGCCCAGATCGAGGGGAACATCGTTCCGATCAGCGCGCGGATCGGGGGGACGGTGAAAGAAGTTCTCGTGGACGACAACCAGCAGGTTCCGTCGGGCGCCGTGCTGGTGCGGATCGACGCAAGCGACTACGAGGTCGCCGCGCGCAAGGCCGAGGCGGAGCTGGCCGACGCCCGGGCGGGGGCGCTGGCGGCGAAGACCGCGATCCCGATCACCGAGACCAGCACGGCGAGCCAGCTCGCCGGCGCGCGGGCCGCGGTCGCGGCGGCGAAGCAGGAAGCGGGTGCCGCGGGAGCGCGCCTGACCGAGGCCAAGGCCAACCACGTCCGGGCGGCGTCCGATCTCGAGCGGTACCGGAAGCTCGTGGAGAAGGACGAGATCTCGAGGCAGCAGTTCGACGCCGCCGTCGCCGCCGAGACGGCCGCCCGCTCGTCGGTGGAGGCGGCCGAGGCGGCGGTTCTGTCCGCGAGCAGCCGCGTGGCGCAGGCGGAAGCCCAGCATCGCGCCGCCGGGACCGCCGCGGGGCAGGTTGAGGTCTCCCGCGCCCGCGCGGCCGCGGCGGAGGCGGGGGCCGCGAAGAACCAGGCGCTGCTCGATCAAGCGAGGCTCAACCTCGGCTACGTGGAGATCCGTGCGCCGGCCGCCGGCATCGTCAGCCGCAAGAGCGTGCAGCCCGGCCAGGTGATCCAGGGCGGCCAGCCGCTGCTCGCGCTGGTCCCGCTGGACCGGATCTGGGTCGTGGCGAACTACAAGGAGAGCCAGCTGAGGCGGATGCGGCCGGGGCAGCCGGCGAGCGTCTACGTGGACGCCTACGCCCGCACGTATCGCGGTCACGTGGAGAGCATCGGCGGCGCGACCGCGGCGAAATTCAGCCTTCTCCCCCCGGAGAACGCCACCGGGAACTTCGTGAAGGTCGTCCAGCGCGTCCCGGTGAAGATCGTCCTCGAGAAAGACCAGGACCCGGAGCACGTGCTGCGCCCCGGGATGTCGGTGGTCCCCACGGTGCTCACGCGCTGACCCGGGTCGAGGTCCCGTCCATGAAGAACGTCATCACCCTCGCCCGCGAATACGGCAGCGGAGGACGGGAGATCGCCCGGCGGGTCGCGGAGGGGCTCGCCTGGCGGCTGGTGGACCGTGAGCTGATCGCCGAGGTCGCGCGGAGGGCGGACGTCCCTAACGAGGCCGCGGCGGAGTACGACGAGCGGCTCAACCCCTGGATGGTCCGCATGGCGAAGGGATTGTGGGCCGGCAGCGCGGACTCGTTCGCCGCGGCGCCGCGCGGGGACGTGTTCGACGCGGACCTCATGGCCGAGCTGACCCGGCGGGTGATCCTGGAGGCGGCCGCGCAGGGGAGCTGCGTCATTCTCGGCCGGGGCGCCCAGTGCATCCTCCGGGACCGGACCGACGCGCTTCACGTGTTCGTCTACGCCCCGGCCGAGGACCGCGTGCGCCGGCTCGCCCGTCGCCACGGCGGGGAGGCGGCCGCCCGGATCGAGATGGAGCGGGCGGACCGGACGCGCGCCGCCTACGTGCAGCACTACTACGGCTGCGATCGGACGGCGCGCGAGCTCTACGACCTCATGGTGAACTCGCGGATCGGCGTCGAGGCCGCCGTGCGGATGGTCGTCTGCGCGATGGGCCGGCGGGAGGCGCCCGGTTGAGCGAGGCCGCCGGCAACGGGACGGGCGTCGCGACGGGCGTCGAGGTCAACCCGTGGATCGTCGCGATCGCCGTCATGGCCAGCACCTTCATGGAGGTGCTGGACACGACGGTGGTCAACGTGTCGCTTCCCCACATCGCGGGGACCCTGTCCTCTTCCAACGAGGAAGCGACCTGGGTGCTGACCTCCTATCTCGTCGCGAACGCGATCGTGCTCCCGATGACCGGCTGGCTCGCCAACTTCTTCGGCAGGAAGCGGCTCCTGATGGGCTCGGTGATCGGGTTCACCGCTTCGTCGTTCCTCTGCGGCCTCGCACCGAGCCTGCCGCTTTTGATCCTCTTCCGCGTGGTTCAGGGGATCACTGGCGGCGGGCTCCAGCCGCTCTCCCAGGCGATCATGCTGGAGGCGTTCCCCCCGCGGAAGCGCGGGATGGCCATGGCGTTCTGGGGGCTCGGCATCGTGGTCGCCCCGATGCTCGGGCCGGTGCTCGGCGGATGGCTCACGGACAACTACAGCTGGCGCTGGGTGTTCTACATCAACATCCCCATCGGTCTGTTCGCGATCACGATGACGCAGCTCTACGTGTTCGACCCGCACTACATCAAGCGCGGCTCGGGGCGGGTGGACTACTGGGGGATGGGGCTCCTGGTCCTCGGGATCGGCGCCCTCCAGATCATGCTGGACAAGGGGCAGCAGGAGGACTGGTTCGAGTCCCGGTTCATCGTGACGCTCGCGGTCCTGGCGGGGGTGGGGCTCGCCGCGCTGATCGCCCGGGAGCTCCGCGCGGAGCACCCGATCGTGGATCTTTCCGTCTTCCGAAACCGGACGTTCGCGGCCGGAGTATTTCTCATCACGGTGCTCGGCTTCGTCCTCTACGGGAGCACCGTGCTCCTTCCCCTGTTCATGCAAACGCTGCTCGGGTATTCCGCGTTCGAGGCCGGTCTCGCGACCCTGCCGCGGGGGGCGACCTCGTTCGTCATGATGCCGCTGATCGGCCTCATGATGACCAAGGTCGAGCCGAGGAAGCTCCTGGCCGCCGGGGTCGTCTTCGTGTCGTCGTCCCTGATCCTGCTGTCGCGCATGTCGCTCGACGTGGGGTACTGGAACTTCTTCTGGGCCCTGGTCATCCAGGGAGGGGCGATGGGTCTGCTGTTCATCCCGCTGACCACGATCACCAACGACCCGATTCCGAAGGAGCGGATGGGGAACGCCACCAGCATCTTCAACCTGCTGCGCAACATCGGCGGCTCCGTCGGCATCGCCACCTCGACGACCCTCCTGGCCCGCCGCGCCCAGATCCACACCAACTTCCTCGGCGGGCACGTGGACGTCTACGGCCTCGCGTCGCGCGCGGAGCTCCAGGGGATCGCCGGCGCTCTGGTCCAGCGCGGCGTGGACCCGGCGACCGCCGAGAAACAGGCAGCGGCGGCGCTCTTCGGACGCGTCCAGCAGCAGGCCGCGATGATGTCCTACAACGACGTCTTCTTCCTGATGGCGGTGATGTTCGCGTCCATGCTGCTGCTGATCCCGCTCATGCGGAAGCCGCAGCACCACGGTCCTGTGCCCGGCGCGCACTGAGCCTCGGCGTTCGAGGTCAGATTCCGCGCCGGATGCCGCGGAAGGGAGCGTGGGCGCCCGACCTCGCGGTGGTATTCCTCGGGCTCTCCGAGCGGCGGAAGGGGACGTCCTCCGGGAGCAGCGGCCGCTCGACGAGGGTGATGTCCACCTCGCGCGTCGCTCCGTCGTGAAAGATCTTGAGGTGTGTCGTCGCGCCGACCTCGAGCGAACGCAGCGCCCTGTCGATCTTCTCGAGATCCGACACGGGCGATCCGTCGATTTCGGTGATCACGTCCCCCCCGATCAACACGGTGTCGCCGCCGATCGTGAGGTCGAGCCGGCCGCCGTGCAGTCCCGCCTTCTCCGCGGGACTACCGGGCTCGACGACCTCGACCAGGAAGCCGTCCACGAGAGGGACGCGGAGGAGGTCCTTGAGGGGTCGGCTCACGAGCTGGCCCTGGACTCCGAGCCAGGGCCGGATCACCCGGCCGTGCTCGACCAGCGACGGGAGCACCCCCCGGATCAGATCGATCGGGATCGCGAATCCGATGTTCTGCGCCTCGGGGAGGATCGCGGTCGTGATGCCGATCACGTCGCCGCATCGGTCCATCAGGGGCCCTCCCGAGCTCCCGGGGTTGATGGGGGCGTCGGTCTGGATCAGCGGCTCGGTGAGCGAGAGCGGGATGTTGGGGAGCAGCCGGTTGACCGCGGAGACGATCCCACGGGTGAGCGTCTGGTCGAGGCCGAACGGGTTCCCGATCGCGAGAACCTCCTCACCCACCGGGACGTTCTCCGAATCTCCGAGTCGGGCGACGGGCAGCTCGCCGGAACTCGGCGTGGGGATGCGGACCAGCGCGACGTCGAAGATCGGGTCGGCCCCGACGAGGCGGGCCGGGAGCGTGGACCCATCGTCCAGCGTCACCGTGATGACCTGCCGCGAGAAGACCACGTGGGAGTTGGTCAGGACGAGCCCCGACTTGTCGACGATCACTCCGGAGCCGACCACCCGGGTCATGCGCTCGTCCAGATCGTAGGGGTTCACGGACATCGCCGCGATCGAGACCACGGCGGGCGAGACCCGGTCGTACACGGCCGGGATCGCTTCCTCGCACCGGGCCCGAGGGGCCGGCGGCTTCGACTCCTCGGCGCGGGCGGGGAGTTGGGCCGCGAATCCGGCGGCGGCCAGGATCGCTGCGAGGGCGGTGCGGGGGATCGACGATCGATGGCGCATGGCGACCTCCACGTTGCGGGGCGCGCGGCGGACTCCCTGCGGATCGGCGAGCGCGGTCGCGATCAGCCGTCGCAGCCTCCGGGCGTTCAGCCATCGTATGCTATGCGGGTCCGCGCGTCCCGCGGATTCCGGAGCTCCGGGAGGCAACGCTCCATGAAGCTGGCGATCACCAGGGAAGTGAGCCCGGCCCTCGCACGATGCGAGCTGACCCACGTCGCGCGCCAGCCGATCGACCCCGAGCGCGCGCGGGATCAGCACCATCGGTACGAGCGCCGCCTGACGGACCTGGGCTGCGCGATCCTGCGGCTCCCGGCGGAGCCGGACATGCCCGACTCCGTCTTCGTCGAGGACGTCGCGGTCGTGCTGGACGAGATCGCGATCCTGACCCGTCCGGGTGCGCCCTCGCGGCGGCCCGAGGTGGTCGCCGTCGCCGAGGCGGTTCGACCGTACCGGCCGACCGCCACGATCCCGTCGCCGGCGACTCTGGACGGCGGCGACGTCCTCGTGCTCGAGAAGACGATCTTCGTGGGCCGGTCGTCCCGGACGGACGCGCGGGGAGTCGATGAGCTCTGCCGGATCGTGTCGCCCTTCGGATACGAGGTGAGGCCCGTGTCCCTCTCCGGCTGCCTGCACCTGAAGTCCGCGGTCACGCGGATCTCGGACGACGGCGTGCTGATCCATCCGGGCTGGGCGGACCCCGGCGCCTTCGCCGCCCACGACCGGATCGAGATCGAGCCGTCGGAGCCGTTCGCCGCCAACGCCCTGCTCGTCGGCGGAACGGTCGTCTACCCTTCGGCATTTCCCAGGACCCTCCGCCGTCTCGAGGCGCGGGGGATCCGGGTGGTGACCGTGGACGTGTCGGAGCTGGCGAAGGCCGAGGGCGCCGTGACCTGTTGCAGCCTCTGTTTCGACGTCGCCTGAGCGCCGCGTCTGCGGCCTCGATCAGCGGAACCAGCGCGGCTCCCTCCGCACCGGGACGCCGCCGCTGATCATCCCCTGCAGCACCGGGGAGAAGAACATGTACGGGAAGACGAGGTCGGGGCGCCCCGCCTCCTCCAGCCGCGTCGCGATCCCGTCGGGGAGGTCGAACTCGAGCGCCCGGAGGTCGTCCTCGAGCTGATCGACCTGCGTGGCGCCGACGATCGTCGAGGCGACCGCCTGCCGCTTCGTGATCCAGTTGATCGCGACCTGCGCCGGGGAGCGGCCGATCTCGTTCGACGCGTCCCGAAGCACGTCGAGGATCCGCCAGTTCCAATCGGTGAATTTCCGGAACGCAGGATTCGGAGAGCCTGCGGTTGCCTGAAGGCGTCCCTCGCCGGACGCCCCCTGGCCGGCGCGCGCGTACTTGCCGCTCAGAAGGCCCCCCGCGAGAGGGCTCCACACGCAGATCCCCATGCCCAGCTCGAGCGCGGCGGGGACGTGCTCCCGCTCGATGTTCCGCTCGACCAGCGAGTACTCGAGCTGGAGCGCCGAGATCCGCTCCAGGCCGCGGAGCTCTGCGATCGTCTGGCCCCGGGCGAGATACCACGCCGGCGTGTCGCTCAGCCCGATGTACCGGACCTTCCCCGCGCGCACGAGCGCGTCGAGGGTGGACAGGACCTCGTCGACGGGGGTCAGCCCGTCCCAGGCGTGGAGCCAGTAGAGGTCCATGTAATCGGTCTGGAGCCGCCGCAACGAGCCCTCGAGGGCGCGGAAGACGTTCTTCCGCCCGTTCCCGCCGGCGTTGGGATCGCCGGGGAACCCGTTGAACGTGAACTTCGTGGCCAGCACCACCCGGTCGCGGTTTCCCGCGTCGCGGAGGAAACGGCCCAGCATCTCCTCGCTGCGGCCGCCGGTGTACCCGTCCGCGGTGTCGATGAAGTTCCCGCCGGCCTCGAGGTACCGGTGGAACATCGCACGGGCGACGGTCTCGTCGGCGCCCCACCCCCACTCCGTGCCGAACGTCATCGTGCCGAGACAGAGCGGCGAGACCCTGAGCCCGCTCCGGCCGAGAAGGTGGTACTCCGCCAAGCCGCGAATGCGGCGACCCGAGCCCTCGTCCATGGCACCCTCCTCGGGATCGCTCAAGGGAGCACCTCGACGCGATCGATCCTCACGTGGTCCTCCAGCGGGTCCACCACGAGCGCGCCGAGGCGCGCCCGGTCCAGGTCGTAGACCCGGTCGTCGGCGGTCCGGACCGCATCGCCGAGCGGGTCGAACACGTGGTTGCCCGCCCCGGCGAAGCGCTCCCCCGGGAATTCGGACGCGGCGACGCAGCACCCGGCGACGAACACGCCGTTCTCGATCGCGCGCGCCCTCAGCAGGGTTCGCCAGACGTGGTCCCGCCGCCAGGGCCACCAAGCCACGACCAGGAGCGCATCGACCCGGGCCGCGAGGCGCATGGCGCGCGCCTGCTCGGGGAACCGCAGGTCGTTGCACAGGACGAGCCCGACGGTCCACTCCCCCAGGCGGACCGCGACGTACCGGTCGCCCGGCTCCCAGATCGTCGGCTCGCCGAACGGGCGGAACAGGTGGACCTTGTCGTAGCGGGCGATCTCCTCGCCGGCTCGCCAGAGCGTCATCCGGTTGCGGCGATCCTCGGAGAACGAGCCGAAGCAGAACGCGATCTCCGGGTGCTCCCGCGACACCGCCGCGAAGGTCCTCCGAACCCGGTCGGGCTCGACCTTCCGCTCGTAGCCGTGGAGGAATCCCTCGGGGTACACGCAGACCCCCGCTCCCGCGACGGCCGCGGCGGTGGCCTCCACTCCCACGCGCTCCAGGTTGGATTCCACGTCGAGGCATACCCAACGGGCGAGGTAGATTCGCATGAGGACATTCTACCGGCACCCGGCTCCGCAGCCACCACCCCACGAGGCGATGCCCTAGGGGCCCTTCCTCTTTGCACGCCCTCGGTAACGGTTACACCCCTCGCCGGCCGACCCGCGCGGCCTCCCGGTCGCCCGGGACGCGCGCGGTGGGCCGAATGCTCCCCATTCCGGCCCGTTCGGCCCCTGTTGACCCGGGTCAAGTCGCCGAGGGCGTAGGGGCACGTGGCTTGCGCATTCATCGGCGCGGGGGGAAGTTCCCGGTTCCGAACGTCGCACGGAGGTGAACCCGCCATGGCCCCCACGCGAAGATCGCTTTCGCTGCTCGCCCTGGTCGTCGTCGCGATGGTCTCCGCCGCCTGCTCGAGCTCCGGCGGCGGAAGCGGCGGGATGCTCGGCCCCGGGCAGGCGCGTCTCAACATCGTGATCCACGACGAGACCTCGCCGGCCTTCTCCCAGGCGAACGTCACGTTCTCCGCCATCGAGGTCCGTGATTCGCAGGGGGTCTGGGTCCCGGTGTCCGGAACGTTCCCGATGACCATCGACCTGCTGACCCTCGTCAACGGCAAGACGCTGACCCTGGCCGCGGGAGCGGTCCCCGCCGGGACGTATGACCGCATTCGCGTGACGATCGCCGGCTCGGAGCTGGTCCTCGCCAACGGGACCACGATCACGATCACTCTGCCTCATGCCGGCGTGACGGTGGAGCGCATGGTCTCGTTCACGGCGGTGGAAGGCCAGCCGGTGACCATCACCCTCGACTTCAAAGTGGACCTTTCGTTCAAGCTCCTCGAAGGGATGGAGTGTCAGT
Source organism: Terriglobia bacterium (assembly GCA_020073205.1). NCBI lineage: Bacteria > Pseudomonadati > Acidobacteriota > Terriglobia > Terriglobia bacterium. Next base: position 50,812 of record JAIQFR010000012.1, on the reverse strand, counting down.
TCGAGCCCGAAATCGACGTCGAAAGCGTCGAGCACGAACACTGACCCCCGTCTCACCGCCTGCCCGGCCGGGGATCGCTGCCGATCCCCGGCCGGGTCCCGCCTTCTCGCTCCTCAGGAGGCCGGGGTCGAGGCCTGCTTCAGCTCCTGGATCGCCTTCCGCAAGGTGTCGCGGGCGAGCTGGGCGCAGTCGAGCTTGGCGTCCGGGATCTTCCCCAGGAAGTCCACGATGTCCTTGACGTCGAGCTTCGCCGCGTCGTCGAGCGTCATTCCGCGGATCATCGTGGTCACGCCGGCCGCACTGGCCTGGAGCCCCGTGCACCCGACGTGCTCGAAGCTGGCCTCGCGAATGACGCCGCGGTCCACGTCGAGGTAGAGTCGCAGCACGTCGCCGCACTGTCCCTGGTGCGACGACTTCACCGAGAAGACCGGGAGCTGGCCGAAGTTCCTGTCCTCGGCGATGAACCGGATCGCCTTCTCGGAGTATCCGAGATCCCTCAACAGCTCGCCTCGGTCCTTGTCCATGATCTCGCCCCCTCGGGCCGCCGGACGGCCCGGCCGACAACGTGGACCCCGATCCCCTCCGCGTCCAGCGAGGCGCGGCCGGCGGGAACGGCTACGCGGATCCCTCGTCCGGCCAGGGAGGCAGCAGTTTCAGCAGTTCCCAGAGGATCCCGAACGGAAGGAGCAGCACGAGGATCGCGGGCAACAGTCCCTCGCGGGTGGCGAAGTGCATCTTGTAGGTCGTGTACCCGAGGAAGCTCTTGGAGAACAGCTGCCCGCCGATCACGACGTTCCAGCGCATCGCGAAGATGCCGACGAGGGTCAGCGCCCCGGCGGCGACGTAGAACCCCTTCCGGGCGGGCGCGGTGGTCCGCACGACCTGGACCAGGGCGAGGAGCCCGATCGGGACGAGGGTGCCCACGATGATCTGCAGGATCACCTGCGACGTGTACAGCCGCGTGTGGACCATGAAGTCGAGGCTCTTGAACGACTCGTCGGCCTCGTAGATCCGGTGGATGAGGTCCAGCATCTCGAGGGAGAAGTCGATGATGAACGCGTACAGGAGGTAGCGGCCCATGGTGTCCACGCACGCCATGTCGGGCTGGCGTCCCCGCGCCCACGACAGGGCCATGTAGAGGAGCAGCACGGCGGCGATGCCGGACACGATGGCCGAGAACAGGAACACGATGGGCATCAGCGGCGTCGACCACCACGGGTTCGCCTTCACGGAGCCGAAGATGAACCCCACGTAGCCGTGGAGGAGGAACGCGGACGGGATCCCGACGATCGTGACGAACCTCCCGACCCTCGAGTCGATCTCGAGCGAGCGGGGGCTGATGTCGTCCGAGCCCAGGGAGAGGGCCCGGTACAGGAGGCGCTTCGCCCCGCGGCTGGCCCGGGCCGTGAGCACGATGTCCTTGCGGTAGTCGAGCCAGATCTCGAAGACCAGCACCGCCAGCAGGTACCACAGGTACACGAAGCCGAACATCGCCATGGCGGAGCTGGTGTGCGGCGTCGTGTACATCTCGTACGAGCGCTCCGGGTGGCCGAGGTGGAGCTGCAGCGGGAGCGGCGCCGCGATCAGGAACGCCAGTGCGGTGAGGAGCGCGAGCCGGTAGGTGGGCTTCACCGCCTCGACGTTGAAGACCCGCTCGAGCGAGGCGAGGATGAACGCGCCGGCGACGAGCCCGGTCACGAACGGGTAGAGCACGATGAGGATGCTCCACTGGAGCTCCACCTCGTTGGGGTACATGAAGCCCTGGACGCCCTGCAGCACGCTCTCCATCGCTTCGCTACCTCACCGAGCCGTCGAGGCCGTTGTAGTAGGCCTTGGCGCCGGTGGCCATCTGCGGCTTCAGCACCTGCACGCCGTGGGTCCTCAGGAACTCGTGGATCGGATCGCGGGGGTCCTTGAGGTCGCCGAGGGTCCGCGCGCCGGTGGGGCACGTCTCGCAGCAGGCGGTGGTCAGCCCCTTCGTGATCCGGTGGTAGCAGAGGCTGCACTTGTCCACGGTCTCGGTGCGCGGGTCGATGAACCGGCAGCCGTAGGGGCACGCCTGGACGCAGTACCGGCAGCCGAGGCAGTACGTCTTGTCCACCAGCACGACGCCGTCGGGGCTCTCGAACGTCGCGCCCACCGGGCAGACCTGCACGCACGGGGAATGTGCGCAGTGGTTGCAGAGCTTCGGGACGAAGAAGTTCTTCGAGCCGTCCCCGGCGTGGTACTTCTCCTTGAACCCGTCGAACCCGCCGTTCGGGGAGTCCACCTCGGGGTGGTCCTCGGCCTCGGGGCGCACGAGGTCCTTGGCCGGCACGTGGTATCGCTCGACCCAGGTGCGGAAGTAGTACGGCTCCTTGAGGACGTCGTTCTCGATCTTGCACGCGCGCACGCAATTGCCGCAGCCGATGCACTTGTTGATGTCGATGATCATGCCCCACCAGTGGTCGGCGAGCTTGTAGGCATCGGCCTCCTCGGGGCGGCCGGCCAGCACGAGATCGAGGGCGCTGGCGGCCGCGGCGGAGAGGACCAGGAGCCTCCCGCCCTCCTTCAGGAATCCCCGGCGATCGACGGACATCCGCGAACCTCCTAGGCGACTTCCGGATGGTGGGGCTTGTGGCAGGTGTTGCACGCCTCGCCGCCGCCGTGCTCCCCGGGATCGACCTTCGGGAACCCTCTCGGCTTGGCGACGTTGTCGCGGTGGCAGACGAGGCAGACGGTCTTCGGGTCCGGCCGAACGGGCTTTCCCGTCGTCGGGTCCGAGGCATGGGCCGCGAGGGGTCCGTGGCAGGCTTCGCAGCGCACCGCCGCGTGCTTGCTCCCCTTCCTCGCTTCGACGACGTCGGAATGGCACTCCTCGCAGGCGGCCATCCCCGCGAACTGGAGCGGGCGGCCGCGGTTGTCCTCGAGCGCTCCGCTCCGGAAGTGCCCGTACTCGCCGAAGCCCTTGGGCACCAGCGATTGCCGTAGCAGGAGGAACGCGGCGACGCCCGCCAGGAACAGGAGCGCCGCGCGGACGAGGTGCTGAACCTCCCGGAATCGTCCCCTCATGCCGATGCCACCCTCTGAATTCCCACCGTCCCCTCCTCGTCCGGGCCGCTCGACGCCGCGCGCGCGGGCCGAGCCTCCCGTCATGACCCGGGCGGCTTCCCGGGGAGCAGCGCGCGCTCCTCGGAAAAGAACGTGATCGAGGTCCGGTTCTCGTCGGTCCCGGTCGGAGCGTGCTCGTACTCCAGCTTCACCGTGACGAACGCGGTGGCGTCCGCCGGGACCTTGAAGCGGAAGTGCTCGGTGCGCTCCTCGTCGGCCTTGAGCCGGGTGTCGGAGGCGAGACGGACGCCCCGGGCGAAGTAGGAGCTGTCCCTGGAGATCGGCTCTCCTCCCGCGGTGACGAAGTTCTTCCCATAGGTCCGCCGCTCCTCGTCGGGGTCCTTGCCGCCGGCGCGGACCTTCACGCTCAGGATCACATGGCGGCCCGGCATTCCGGTGGGAACGGCGTGGCCCGCTCCGCGGTTCCGGAGCCGCACGTCGAGGAGGATCGCGTCGGACTCGCGCCTCGGCAGGAGGGCGACGTCCAGGGCCCGATTGAGCTGCTCCAGGGAGTGTCCCCCCGGAACTTCGTGCAGGTTCACCTCGGCGTCGGGCACCCTCTTGACGATGGGATCCACGACGTCGGCCTTCGTCCGCCCCATGTGGCAGCGCTGGCAGCTCTTGCCGGATCTCCCCGCTTCGCTCTGCCGCCACTCGGAGTACGTGGTCATGAGCGGCGTGCCGTCGGGGCTGGCGAACTCGTGGCACGGCGCGCACACCAGCGCCTGCGCGTGCAGCTCGGAGTAACGCACGTCGTGCGCCTGCGAGGACGCGTCCTTGATCGGCCCGCGCTTCACGACCCCGACGTCCAGCGTGTACCTCGCTCCCGCCGCCGAGGTTTCCACCGCGGTGATCGAGTGGCACACGTCGCAACTGACGCCCTCCCAGGACAGCTTCTGGGTGAGGTCGTAGTCCTTCGTCACGCTCACCACGGGCGCGTGGCACTCGAGGCAGGTTCGGCCCACCGCCGCTCCCTCGCGGTCCTTCGTCTGGCGGTACGCGTCGAGGAAGACCGGATCCTCCATCGACCTGGCGTGCGCCGACGCCCGCCACATCCGGTAGATGTCGCGATGGCACTCCCCGCACGTGTCGCTCCGGCTGAACCGTCCCTTGACGATCGGGGTCGCGAGACCCGGCGCCGAGCACGCGAGCGCGCACGCGACCGCCACGACGAACCCCACGCGCCTCATCCGTGCCTCCTGGAAAGAGGACTCCAATGTCCGCAATGGACGCCCTCTCGGGCGTCATGTGTTACCAGGTATCGCGTCGATGTCAAGATGAAAGTCCCGCGCGGCGGAACCCGGGCGATGCGGCGGCGTGCTCGGACTCAGGAGAGGAGGCTGAGGTCCCTGAGCTTCCGGTACAGGTTGCGCTCGCTGATGCCCAGCATGCGCGCGGCGTTCCCGCGGTGACCGCCGGAGGCCCTGAGCGCACGCTCGATGTGCTCCTGCTCCAGCTCCTGGAGCGTGAGGAACCGGTCGCCGGCCGCGGCGTCCCGCGTCGCGGGGGAGGGAGGCGTCCTCGAGAGCGCGGCGAGGTGCTCCGGGAGGATCTCCGGTCCCTCGCAGACGACCATGGCCGCCTCGATCACGTGCAGGAGCTCGCGGACGTTTCCCGGCCAGTCGTGCCGGCGGAGGAGATCCAGAGCGCCGGGTCCCATGCGCTTGCGGAAGCCGTACCGGTCGTTGAGGAGCCCGACGAAGTGCTCCGCCAGCGGCTCGACGTCCTCCTTCCGCTCGCGCAGCGGAGGGAGCGCGATGGTGATGGTGGACAGGCGGTAGTACAGGTCCTCGCGAAAGAGCCCCTGCCGGACCAGGGCCGCGAGGTCGCGGTGGGTCGCGGCGAGCACCCGGACGTCCACGCGGATCTCCGCGGTACCGCCGACGTGCCGGAACGTCGACGTGTCGAGGACGCGGAGCAGCTTCACCTGGGTCGACTGGCTCACGTCGCCGATCTCGTCGAGGAAGATCGTGCCCTGGTGCGCGACCTCGAAGAGGCCCGGCTTCGCGCGGTCGGCTCCCGTGAAGGCGCCGCGCTCGTGACCGAACAGCTCGCTCTGGAGCAGCTCCTCCTGGAGGGCGGCGCACTCGATCACGACGAACGGGCGGTCCTTCCGCGGGCTGCGGGCGTGGAGCAGCTTGGCCACCATCTCCTTGCCGGAGCCGGTCTCGCCGCGGATCAGGACCGTCGAGTCGGTCGGAGCCACGCGATCGATCAGGCCGAGCGTGCGGCGGAACTGCGGGCCGGCTCCGACGAAGGACGCCCCCGGATCGCGCGGGGTGAGGCCGCGCTCGAGCAGGCTCGCGCGCCGCGTCAGCGCCTGCCTCTCGAGCGCGCGCTGGACGCGGACCTCCAGCTCGTCGAGAGGGCACGGCTTGGCCAGGTAATCGAACGCCCCCCTGCGTATCGACTCGATGGCGGTGTCGATCGAGCCGTGTCCCGTCAGCATGATCACCTCGGTGGCGGGGCTCTTCTCTCGAACGGCCTCGAGGACCTCGAGCCCGCCCATGTCGGGGAGCTGGAGGTCGAGGAGAACCACGTCGGGCTGCAGCTCCGAGGCCATCCTCACGGCCTCCTGGCCCGAGCCGGCCGCGGAGACCGCGAAGTCGAGGCGCTGAAGCTCGGAGGCGAGCACCTGCCGGAAGGTCGCGTCGTCGTCCACGAGGAGCACGGACACCGAAGGCTTCATGGGGCCCCTCCGGGCGGCGCGGTGCCTCCCGCGGCGGGAATCGACACCTCGAACGTGGAGCCGCGCCCGGGCGCGCTTAGGACGCGGATGTCGCCGCCCCACTGGCGGACCAGGTCGAGGGACAGGAACAGGCCGAGTCCCGTTCCTCCACGCCGATCGCTGAAGAACGGCTCGAAGATCCGCTGCTGCTTCTCCGACGCGATGCCGCACCCGTCGTCGATGACGCGGATCCGGACGGGATCGCCGCCTTCGGCGCCCAGGACGACCCGGCCGTCCCGCCCGCACGCCTGGATCGCGTTCAGCGCCAGGTTCAGCAGCACGTGGTGCAGGTCGGCCTCATTGACCCGGACGGACGTCCCCGGCGCGACGGGCTCCACGCGGATCGTCACGGAGGCCGCGCGGGCCGTGGGCTCGATCAGCCGGGTCACGGCCGCGAGGGTCTCCGGGAGGTCCACGAGGTCGCCGGGCGACCGCTGCCCTCTCGACAGGCGGAGAAAGTGCTGCGTGATCCCGCGGCACCGGAGAAGCTGCTCCCGCGCGATCGAAGCGTTTTCCCCGATCCGGCGCCAGTCCTCGGGGTCCGAGCGGCCCTCCGCTCGCGCGGAGCGCTGGATTCCCTCGACGCAGGCGAGGATCGTGGCGAGGGGCGTGTTCAGCTCGTGCGAGAACCCCGACGCCAGCAGCCCCAGCGACGCCAGCCGGTGGGATTCCGCGAGGCGGGCCTCGGCCGCGCGCCGCTCCGAGATGTCCCGCCAGACCTCGACGACCTGCGCGATGGCGCCGGAAGGCCGCCGGATCGGCGACGCGTGCACCTCCTCCCAGGCGGGCTCGCCCGACGGCGTCCGGCGCTGGCAGATCCGGACCTGGTGCTCCCCGGTCCTGAGGCACGCCAGGGTCGGGCAATCGACGGCGCCGCACGCGCCCGCCGCGGTCTCGAGGCACGAAGAGCCGAGGACGCCGGCGCGATCCCGGCCGGTGCGGCGCAGGAACGCGTCGTTGGCGGCGAGGATCTTCCGATCCCGGTCCAGGACCACGATGCCGTCGTCGATGCCGTTGATGACGGTCTCGAGCTCCTGGCGCTGGTCGCGGACGTCCGCGAGCAGTCCCGTCATGGTGTCGGCCATGGAGTTGAACTCCCGGCCGAGCCAGGCGAGGGTGTCGGAGCCCTTCACGGGCACGCGCCGCTCGAGATCGCCCGCCGCGATCCGGCGCGCGGTGGTCTCGAATCGCTGGAGCCGGCCCATCACCGAGAGTCGCACCACTACCGCGATGGCGCCGACCAGGAGGAGCGCCAGGCCGGCGCTCCCCCCGACCATCCACCGGAGATCGCGATTCATCGTCGCCCGGATCTCGCCGGCGTCGACGTCCACGATGAGGATGCCGTTGATCCGGTGGCCCGGATCGTGGCACCGGTGGCACGCCTCCCGGTTGCGCACCGGGATCACCGTGCGCAGCAGCGTCCCCTGGCCCGTCTCGATGACCCGGCTCGAGGCTCGCTGCTCGGGCGGGAGGCGGTGGCACGCCTGGCAGGTCGGCGAATCGATCTTCAGCTGCCGCTCGGTCACCTGCGGCGCGCTGGTGTACCGCACCTGCCCCTCGCGGTCGAGCAGCATGACCTTCTCGACGTTCGGCTCCCGGCCGAAGGTCTCGATCATGCTCCCGATGAGGCTGCGGTCGTTCTCCATCATCTGGTGCTCGAGGCCGGCCCGGATCATCTGTCCCTGGGCCAGCGCCGTCGACCTCGCGGTCTCCAGGAGGGTCCGGAAGTGATGGACGGAGTACAGGTAGGTGCCCGCGGCGCAGGCGATCGCCACCGCAGCCGTGACCCCCACGGTCAGCCCGGCCGTCATGCTGGTCAGGCGGAGTCTCATCCGGGCTCCGGGGAAATCCCACGCGCAAGGCGAGCCGGCAGCGACGTTTCCCATACTGCGCGGGCGAATCGGCGGTGTCAACTTCTGACATTCCGTCAGGCAGGTCCTGACAATCTGTCGGGACCGAGCCGGATCTCGCGGGTCTCGCCGCGCCAAGGTCCCGGGAAACCGCGCTTCACGGCGTTCCGGCGACCCTGCCGCCGCTGGCAGGCGGAATGCAATCGCTGACCCCGTCGGCGCACGGAGGAGGGCTCGCCATGATGATGTTCCTGACCATCGTGTTCACCAGCGTGATCGCCACGGCGGTGTGCGTCCTGATGTTCGACAGGACCGGTCACGCCGCCGAGATCCGTCCCGAGGTCCGGCCCGATCCGAGGCTTGCCCTCGATACGCCGAGGTTCTTCGCCGGGGGATCGGCCAAGCCGGCCGTGCCCCCCCCCATCCCGCTCGAGGTGCTGCTCAGCCACATCGAGCGCCACGTGCGGCTCGAGCAGGCCGCCGCGGAGTCGTTCCTCGACGTCCCGACGCCGGAGTCGCTCCACTCCCGGACGGCGTCGCCCTTCGTGAACTGAGGTGTCGTGACGATGCCGAGCGCTCAGACCGATCTCCTGAAAGGGCTCTCCGGGGACGAGGCGGACCGCCTGCTGGCCATCGGGACCCCGATGGCCGTCCCGGCCGGCGGGGTGCTGTTCCGCCTCGGGGAGCCGGCCGCCAGCGTGTTCCAGGTCGTGCGCGGGCGCGTCACGCTCACGCTGCCGATGCAGGTCCGCGGCGCGGAGGAGGACGTGCTCATCGAGGAGAGGCTCCCGGGGGAGACCCTCGGATGGTCGGGGCTCGTCCCCCCCCACCGGTTCACGCTGAAGGCCACCGCGGCGGTGGACAGCGAGCTGACCGCGTTCTCGCGGGCCGCGCTGCTCGACCATTTCTCCGCGCATCCGTCCGTGGCGTACGTGGTGACCCGGAACGTCGCGGCCGTGATCGGCCACCGCCTCCAGGTCTTCCAGACGATGTGGCTCCGCGAGATGCAGCGGGTCGTCGAGCTCCGCTACACGTAGACGATGAGGCTCCGAGTGGAATCCCGCCTCCCGGGTGCGCTGCGCCTCGCGGCGATCGCGGTGCTTCTGGCCAGCGGGCCCGCGGGACGCGCCGAGACGCCGGACGAGCCGGGGTCGTCCGACCAGCACCTCGAGGTTCCTCCTCCACCGTTCTCCGACGGGATCTTCCCGTGCTCGAGCTGCCACGCGGGTATGGAGGCGAACCGCACGCGGCGCCGGCTCACGGACATGCACCAGGAGATCGAGCTCCGGCACGACGAGCAGCACCGGTGGTGCCTGGACTGCCACGACGCGGAGAACCGCGACCGTCTCCACCTGGCCAGCGGGGAGCCGATCGCGTTCGAGCAGTCCTACCTGTTGTGCGGCCAGTGCCACGGCGAGAAGCTCAGGGACTGGAGGGCGGGGGTTCATGGCCGGCGCACCGGGGAGTGGAACGGCCGAAAGAAGTACCTCCTGTGCGCCAACTGTCACAATCCGCACCAGCCCAGGTTCCGGCCGCTGGCACCGAAGCCCGCGCCGCTGCGGCCGTCGCGACCCTAGGCACGGAAGGGGACCCTGCGTGAAAGGCGACGGGAACGGCGAGGAATGTCTCTCGCGGAGGAAGTTCGTCTCGTGCGCCGCCGCGGCCGGGGCCGCCTGGATCCTGACGGCGTGCGGGCCGAAACGCCTCGTCGAGATGCCCCGCGAGAGGCTGCGCGCGTCGCTCCGGGAGCTGGAGCGCCGATACACCGAAACCTACGGCGTGCCGGTGACGGTCGCGGACACCCCCGCCATCCCGGGAGTCCGGTTCGCGTACGCGCTGGACCTGTCCCGCTGCGTCGGCTGCCGCCGCTGCGTGTACGCCTGCGTCGAGGAGAACAACCCGTCGCGGGACCCAGCGGTGCAGTGGATCCGCGTCCTCGCGATGGAGAAGGAGCGGGGCGTGGACTTCTCGCACGCCGATCCCTACTACCATCCGGCGGAGGTTCCGGAGGAAGGCCACTTCTACGTTCCCGTGGCCTGCCAGCAGTGCGAGAACCCGCCCTGCGTGAAGACGTGCCCGAGCGGAGCGACCTGGAAGGAGCCCGACGGCATCGTCGTGATCGACTACGATTGGTGCATCGGCTGCCGTTGCTGCATGGCATCGTGTCCCTATGGTGCCCGCCATTTCAACTGGAAGGAGCCGTCCATACCCGCGGGCGAGCTCAACCCGCGGATGCACGTCCTCGGCAACCGGCCGCGGCCGAAGGGCGTCGTGGAGAAATGCACCTTCTGCATCCAGCGCACGCGCGTCGGGCGGTACCCCGCGTGCGTCGAGGTCTGCCCCGCGGGCGCGCGGAAGTTCGGCGACCTGCTCGACCCGGGCGGCGAGATCCGCTACATCATCGAGCACAAGCGCGTGCTCGTCCTGAAGGAGGAGCTGAGCACGATGCCGAAGTTCCTCTACTTCTACGGCACGTAGGGCGGCCTTGAGAACCGCACGACTCTTCGCTCACTTCGTCGCGGGAAGCCTGTGGCGGGTCCTCCGCGGGAGCGCCGGGTACTGGACCTGGGTCGCGTTCCTCCTCGTGCTGATCGCGTCGGGCGCACTCGCCTACGCCCGCCAGCTCTCGACGGGTCTCGTCGTCACGGCCATGCGGGATCAGGTCAGCTGGGCCTTCTACATCGGCAACTTCACGTTCCTGGTGGGCGTGGCCGCGGCCGCCGTCGTGCTGGTCATCCCGGCCTACGTCTACGACTGGAAGCCGATCCGGCAGATCGTCGTGTACGGCGAGCTACTGGCGGTGAGCGCCATCGTCATGTGCTTCCTGTTCGTCCTCGTGGACATCGGGCGGCCGGACCGGGTCTGGCACCTGATCCCGTGGGTCGGGCACCTGAACTTCCCCTCGTCCCTCCTGGCGTGGGACGTCATCGTGCTCAACCTGTACTTCCTCGTCAACCTCGTGGTGGTGACCCACATCCTGTACCGGGCCTTCACCGGCCGGCCGTACGCGACGCGTCTGGTCGTGCCGCTGGTCCTCCTCTCGATTCCGATGGCGGTGGGAATCCACACCGTCACGGCGTTCCTGTACAACGGGCTCGCCGCCCGCCCGTACTGGAACTCGTCCATCCTGGCCCCCCAGTTCCTCGCCTCCGCGTTCTGCTCCGGTCCGGCGATCCTCCTGATCATGCTCCAGCTCCTGCGACGATTCACGCGGTTCGAGATCCAGGACGACGCGATCCACAAGATCGCGGAGCTGATGGCGTACGCGATGTTCCTCAACCTGTTCCTCCACGGCGCGGAGGCGTTCAAGGAGTTCTACTCCGACACGCAGCACCTGCTCTACACGAAGTACTGGTATTCGGGGCTGGGAGCGCACCGCACGCTCGTCCCGTACGCCTGGTCCGCGGTGGCGCTGAATCTGCTCGCCTTCGCGCTCTTCATCGTTCCGGCCACGCGGAGGCGCTGGCTGACGCTCAACCTCGGCTGCCTCGCGACGTACGCGGGCGTGTACATCGAGAAGGGGATGGGGCTCATCATCCCCGGATTGACTCCCGACACGCTCGGCGAGATCTACGAGTACAGCCCGACGCTGACCGAGCTTCGGATCGCCGCGGGGATCTTCTCCGTCGGCTTCCTGATCTTCACGCTCATGCTCAAGGTGGCGGTCCCCATCGCCCTCGGCGAGTTCCGCGCGGACCGTGACGCGAGGACGGACGTCCTCGAGGGGCTCCCGCAGGAGCCCGCCGCGTCGGACGGGATCCCCTCGCGAGCGTGAGCTGACCGGGACACCGCCTCACCGATCCTCCCGGCGGGGGTTGAGCCGTGACGTAGGGAAGAGCATGCTCGGCGCATGACCGCTCCGCGGAATGCCGCTCGAGCCGTCCGGCTCGCCGCCATGGCGGTCTACCTTACCGCGAGCCTCTCGACGGCGCTGCCAGCGTGCGCGGCGACCGGCGAAGGACCCTTCCTCCCTTACGTTCGCGAGCGGGGGGCCTCGAAGTACCTCGAGTGGCTCGTGAAGGACCCGCTGAACCTCGCGGCGCGCCCTGCCGCGTGGAGCGCCGCCGAGTGGGGGAGGGCCGCCGCCGGCTCGGCGGTCACGGTGGGGCTGATCCCGCTCGACGGCCGCGCGCGCGACTTCGTCCAGGATCGCCGATCGAGAACCGTCATCGACCTGGTGGACCCGATCCGCGACCGCTTCATCGGAAGCCGGCTGACGCTCTACGGGGCGGGGCTCTTCGTGGCGGGGCTCGCGTTCCGGGACGAGCGCCTCTCGGACTCGGGCTTCCTCGCGGCGGAGTCGGCGTTCTGGGCGGTCCGCGCGAGCGCGGTGATCAAGTCGCTCACCCACCGGGAGCGGCCGCCGACCGCGAACGGGCCGTACGACTTCCAAGGGCCCCGCGGGTCGACGGTCGGTGGCAGCTCGTCGTTCGTCTCCGGCGACGCCATCGGCGCCTTCGCATTCGCGGCCAGCGTGAGCGAGGTCTACCCTTACCGCTCGGTGCGGTGGCCGCTCTACGCGCTTGCCGGCGCCGTCGGCGTCCACCGGCTGGAGCACGACGCCCACTGGCTCTCCGACGTGGTGGGCGCGGCGATGCTGGGCCGGGCCATCGGCAAGGGGATGGTTCACCTCCACGCACGGTCGCGCGCGGTCCGGCCCGAGATTCTCCCGTTCGTCTCCGGGAGCGCCGTCGGAGTACGGATCGCGCTGGTCTCCTCGGAATCGGCACCGCGGTAACTGGGTGCGGCGGCTAGCCCGGGGCGAGCGCGAGGCGCCGGAACGCGTCGAGCAGGCGATCGTTGTCCACGATCGCTACCGCGTCGAGCCCCGAGGGGTCGGCCCCCCGGCGGGTCAGGAATCTCTGCCGCGCCTCGGGATGGAACTGGACGGTGAAGATCGGAAGCCGCTGGTGTTCGAGCCCGTCGGTGACCAGGGGAGGCCGGCGCGCGACGATCCGGTACCCCGGCGGCAGCTCCTTGACCTCTTCGCCGTGGGAGGCGACGACCCGCATCCGGAGCGTGTCGGGGAGCAGGCGGCTGCCGTCGAGAATCGACTCGCGGACGCCCAGCTCCGCGTGCCGGTCCTCGTGCAGGTAGCCCACGGTCCCTCCCGCGAGCTTCCCGACGAGCTGGTGCCCGAAGCAGATCCCGAGGAGGGGGAGCGGCATTTCGCCGCGAAGGACCGGAAGGAGCCAGGCGCCGAGATCCCGTAGCCAGGGGAGGTCGTCGTTCGCCGAGGCGCGCGAGCCCAGGAGGACGATCCCGTCGGCCTCGTACCCGTCCCCCGGCCGCGGGCCGTCCCCCGGCCGGAGCGCCGGCCGGAGCACGCGGACCTCTCCCGGCCAGCCGCGCGCCGCCTCGGCCGCGCCCTCGTCCTCGGGGAACGCGACCGACGGATCGATGATCAGCAGGCGGGGCGTACGCGGCATCGCGGCTCCTCGAGCTCGCGCTCCGATTGTGGCACACGGCGGGCCTCGGCGCCGTGGGTGCGAACTTCACGACGTCTCGGGTCGTGAGCTGGTAGGCGCCCGCCCCGCCTCCAGCTCCTCCAGGGTCCTAGGCCAGTCCCCCCTCAGGAGACGGGAGAGGGCGCGGTCCGCGAGGAGCCGTCCGCCGGTCTGGCAGGTGGGGCAATAGTTCGCCTCGTTCTCGGCGTAGACGATCCGCTGCACTCGGGTCCCGCACGCGGGGCACGGCTTCCCGTACCGGCCGTGGACCGCCATCTCCTCGTGGAACGCGGTGACCTTCTCGGGGAATCCGTCGCCCGCCTTGAGGCGGAGGCGGTCCGTCCACTCGAGGAGCGTCTCCCGGGCGGACCGCCAGAGCCGCTCGGTCTCCTCGGCGTCGAGGCTTCCGCTGAGTTTCATCGGCGACAGCCGCGCCCGGTGGAGGATCTCGTCGGAGTACGCGTTCCCGATTCCGCTGAAGAGGCGAGGATCGGTGAGCGCGCGCTTCAGCGTGTGGCTCTCGCGGGCGAGGGCGCCTTCGAACGCCGCGAGGTCGGTCTCCAGAACTTCGAGACCTCCCGCGTCGAGCGCCGCGAGCGCCGCCTGACCCTGGACCAGGTGGAGCGAGGCCCGTTTCTTGCTCGCCGCCTCGGTGAGGAGGAGCGTACCGGTCGGGAAATCGAGCGCCGCGAGGCCGAGTTTCCCGGGAACCGCCGCGCCCGCCTTGCGGAAGCGCAGCCGCCCCGCGATCATCAGGTGGATCACGAGGTGGAGGTCGCCCTCGAGCCCGATCGCGATCCTCTTCCCGAACCGTCCGAGGCGCACGACCGTCCGTCCCTCGGCCTCGCGGACGGAAGGAGTCACCGTGCGAAGCAGGAACGGGCTCTTGAGGCGCACCCGCTCGAGCACACGGCCGAGGATCCTGGCCTCGAGCCGTTCGACGTAGACGACGATGTCGGGTAGCTCGGGCATCGCACGTTTCCGAGGGAGCGCGCTCCGCGAACGACGGGCACGCTAACCCGTTTCGCCGCCGCGGGCAAGCGCGTCCGCGACCGGCCCCTCGGTTGCCGGTCGTTTCTCGGGAGCCTAAGTTCTGTCCACGTCCCGGAGGCCTCTCGGTTGTACTGCCCCAAGTGCGGATTCGAGCAGCCCGAAGGCGGGGCCGAGTGCCCGCGCTGCGGGATCGTGTTCGCGAGGTTCGAGGGGGCGGGACCCGGTCCTCGGGCTCCCGGGCCGGCGGCGGCCGGGAGCGACGTCCGCCCCATCGACGGGGACGGGTGGAGGGCGCTGGGAATCGGCGCGGGCGCGGCGATCGTGGTGTTCCTCGTGCCGTTCACGAGCTTCGTGTTCTCGTACTTCCTCGTCTTGCTCCACGAGCTGGGGCACGCCGCCGCCGGCTGGATCTTCGGCTACCCCTCCGTCCCGGCTTTCGACTTCTCGTACGGCGGCGGGGTCACGATGCATCAGGACCGGCAGGCGGCGCTCGTGGTCCTGGTGTACGCCGCCATCGCGCTCGGCGGCTGGCTCCTCCGCGGCCGCCGCGTCGCCCTCGCGGTCCTTGCGGCCGCGACCGCGCTCTACTCGCTCCTGGCCTGGACGAGGGGGCACGAGGCGGTGGTCCTCTTCATGGGACACGGCAGCGAGCTGGTGTTCGCCGGGATCTTCCTGCACCGCGCACTGTCCGGCGAGGGCCTCGTGGCGCGCGCGGAGCGGCCGGCCTACGCGTTCGTCGCGATCTTCACGCTGCTGTTCGACGTGCGGTTCGCGCTGCGCCTTCTCGGGAGCCCGCTCGAGCGCGCGATCTACGAGGAGGCGAAGGGCGGCGGCCACTGGATGGACTTCAGCCGCCTCGCGGACGACTACCTCCACACCAGTCTTGGCGCCGTCGCGCTCCTGTTCCTCGCGGCGTGCGCGCTCCCGCCGCTCCTCGCGATCCTCGCGCATCGCTACCGCCCGAGGCTCGAGGCCGTCCTTGCGCGGATCCTCGAGCCGTCTGGAGCCTGGACACCCTCCGCGAATTGACCCGGGACGCTTCTCGGGACCGGCGTCTTCCTCATCGCTGATCGCGCGGGTCACCAGGGACGGCGCGAGCGGCGCGGAGCGGGCCGCTTCGCCGCCTCGAGGTTGGCGAGCATCCCGGTCTCCAGGAAAGCGCCCACGTGCCCGAGAAGCCGCGCGACCTCCATCGGGGTCATCCACGGGTTCGAGACGTGCGTCATGACCTCGGCGTCGTTCATGCCGAGGCGCCGCCCCTCCTCGATGGCGACGGCGTACGCCTCGATCTCGGTGGGCCGGTCCACGTAAGCGAACCGCTCGTCCCAGAGATCGAAGCCTTCCTCGAGCTGGCGGAGGTGGGTGATCTCGTGAAGGAGATCCAGGTAGAGGTCGAGGTGCGTGCCCTCGCGGAAGTAGCACTCCGCCACGACAATGCAGGGCACCTCGTCGTCCACGAAGGCGTAGCCTTGGACGTCGCGGATCTCGACGCGCGCTCGTTCGAGGAGCCGCGTCCGGGCGGCTCCCGACGGTGCGATCCGTTCCAGCGCCGGGCTCGCTGCGACCTCGGGCAGGATCCGGAGGTACGGGTGGTCCCCGGCCGAAAGCGACCGGTCGATCCGCGCGTACGCCGGCAAGGCACTGGACGCGGCCGCGCCCGCCGTGCCGCCACCGGGCCGTCGCTTTCGCGCGCCGCGCATCCCCGGTTCCTCCGGTGACAATTGTACGCGGACGGCCGCTGCGCCACCGGCGGTCCGGCGATCCACCCGGAGTAGACTCTCGGAGGACGCGCCGACGGCGCGTGGAGACGGCAAGCGATGTCGGATATCGTCTACGAGATCGTCGCGAGCGCCCCGACGGAGGCCCTCGTCGAGCTCTACCGGGCCGGCGGCTGGTGGCACGAGGACCCGGCAAGTCGCGCGGTCATCCCCCGGATGGTGAGCGGAAGCTTCCGATTCCTGGTGGCGCGCGAGCCCGGGGGGCGCATCGTCGGGATGGGCCGCGTGATCTCGGACGGGGCGAGCGACGCGTACCTCCAGGACGTGGTCGTGCTCGAGGCCTACCGCGCCCGCGGCATCGGCCTCGAAATCGTCCGCCGCTTGACCGACCGGTGCGTCGAGGCCGGGATCGGCTGGATCGGCCTGGTCGCCGAGCCCGGGACGAGGGCGTTCTACGAGCCGCTGGGATACCGCGTGCGCGCCGGCCACGAGCTGATGCTCTACGAGAAGCGAGGCTGATGGACGCCGGCTTCCTGGGGCTTCGGTTCGTCCCCGTCGAGATGGAGCACCGCCCGCGCCTCGCGGATCTCTTGGCGCGAAACGCTCAGCCGCTCTCCGACTACAGCTTCGCTTCGCTCTTCGTTTGGGCGCCCGTCTTCCGGTACCTCCACGTCGTCGTCGAGCCGGACACGCTCCTCGTGGGCTCCGACCCCGGGGCCGGACGTCCCCCGAGCCTCCTGCAGCCCGTCGGCCCGTTCCCCGTGGAACTCCAGGAGACGCTCCTCTCGTGCGCCGGCGAGCTTCCCGAAGCGCTGCGAATCGAAGCGGTGAGCGCGGAGTTCCTGGAACGGCACGCTGCGTTCGCCGCGCACTTCGACGTCGTCGCGAATCGGGACGCGGCGAACTACGTCTACGCCGCCTCCGACCTCGCCGAGCTCCGCGGCCGCCGTTACGCCGGGAAGCGCAACCTGCTCGCCCAGGCCTCGAGGCTCTACGCCTGGTCCGTCGAGCGTCTCGGTCCGGAGCACGTCGAGGAATGCCTGGTGATCGGCGACGACATCGCGCGCAAGCGCACCGCCGAATCCGCGGTGACGCTGGCTCAGGAGACGCAGGCCCTCGAGCGTGCCCTCCGCCATCTCGGACCGCTGGGGCTCCAGGGCCTTCTCGTACGCGTCGAGGGGGAACCCTCGGCGTTCTCGATCTTCGACCGCCTCAACCCGACGACGGCCGTCGTTTTCTTCGAGCGAGCGCTCAGGAGCCGGAAGGGCCTCTACCAGGTGATCAACCGGGAGACCGCCCGGGTGATCGCGAGCCAGGGGTTCACCTTGATCAACCGCGAGGAGGATCTCGGCGACCCGGGGCTGCGCAAGGGGAAGCTCTCCTACTTCCCGGTGCGGCTGGAGATGAAGCACACGCTCACGCTCCGACGCTGAGGCGATGGGTTCGCGTAGGGATGCCGTGGCGAGCGGGGATCGATCGGTTGCACCCGTTCTATTCGCTGGTGTCCACCAAATCGGGGGAAGCCCAGCCTCCACCCCACCCACCGGGAGGCCGCTGATGCTCGACGCTGCGGTCGGCAGGAACCTGTCCCTCCCGAAGGGCTGGCCAGCCCGCATCCGCTCCTCGACCGTTCATGCGATCTCCCGGGCGAGAACGCCTACTTCGTCTTCGGCTCGGCCTTGGGTTTCGAGAGCGACGCCGGGTCGCTGAGCAGCTCCTTCACCTTGGCGCCGTCCACGGCGAGCGCACCGGCGCGACCGGGAACGACGGCGATCGACTCGCCCGCGCCTGCGCCGGCGTAGAAGGTCGCCTCCACCGTGGCACCGCCCCCCGCGGTCACCTTGACGAGGCCCATTGCGTCGCCGGTCGGCTTGGGCCTGTCGAAGGCGGTCACCGTCATGTCCGCCAGAATGTCGAGGCGATTCGAAACCGCGTCGCCGTCCACCTCCACGTTGCCCGCCTTGAAGACGCCGTCCTTGCGCTCGACGCTCGCTTTCTCCTTGCCGGCCGTGATCTCGACTATGTCCGCCGACCAGGCGTCGAGGCGGACGAGCTTCTTCGACCGCCAATCGGCGAGGGCGGTGGACGCCTTGGCGGCGGCCGTCGCGTCGACCCAGGTGACGCGCCCGGCGCGCTTGCAGGCGCGCTGCTTCGTGCCGTCCTTCTCGCGCTCGCTGCCGAAGGCGAGCTGGACCGGCGGTTTGCCGTCCTTGCGGACGAGGGTGATCTCGAGCTGCGGCGGCTCGAGGCCGAGCGTCCCGAGGTCGCCCGGCGCGTCGACGAACTCCTTGATCCGCGCCGCCGAGAGATCGGAGACGACGTCGTCGGCCTTCTCCCGCTCGGCGAGGTCGGCGACCGGCTCGGTCAGCGTCCACTCCCTTCCCGCGCGCGCCAGCGCCACCCGCCCGCGGGCGTCCATGATGGTGAGCGACGCGACGTCGGCCGCGTCGACCCTTACGAGGGCGTTGGAGCGCCACCCCGACAGGTCCTTCTCGACGTCGGTGGCGATGGTCCTGGCGATCACGTAGACCGTGTCGCCACGGGTTCGAGCGGCTCGGGTGTTGCCGAGCGGCATCTCGGCGCCGAGGGAGAGCGTGCTCTCCTGGCCCTTGTCGTCGGTGACGACGACCGACGTCGCCGGCCTGTCGAGCGCGTAATCGCCGAGCTTGACGTCCTTCGCCGCCAGCGTCCGCTCGGCCTTCAGTCCTGCGAGCGAGGAAAGCAAGGCGGTGACGGCGCCGTCGTTCGCCTCGTCGGCGATCGGCGCCATGATCTTCCAGGAGCCGTTCTCCTTCTCGAGATCGAACCGGCCCTTCGGATGGGTCACCACGACGCGGCGGATCTTCGCCGGGTCCAGGCCAGGAAACAGCTTGTCCTGGCTCTGCTTGAACTCGTCGGTGGAGGGGCCGTGCCGCTCCACGAAGTAGATGTAGGCGCCGAGGGAGAGCACCACGACCGCGAGGACGGCGAGCCTTAGGAGACGCATCGCGGACTCCTACCGCCGCCGCCGCCACCAGACCGCGGCCCCGAGCACGATCGCCATCCCCGGCAGTCCGAGCAGCGAGATCAGGGTGATGGAGCGCATCTGCCCGCGCGACAGGAGGAGTTGCACCTGCTCCGGCGCGCGCGGCGCGATGCCGAGCGATTCCTCCCGCCGGGCCAGCCAGTTCACCGAGTTCAGGGCCAGGTTGAGGTTGCCGGCGTTGGAGACCTCCCCGTTGGAGACGAAGTACGAGTTCCCGAAGGCCACCAGCCTGAAGCCGTTCTTCCTGTCCTTCGCCGACTCGGCCGCCACGCCCAGGGGCACCGGGCCCTGGACGTCGGTCGGGTCCTTCTTGATCCCCCTGCCCGCCTCCACCGCGGCGAGATCGCGCTCGCCCCACCCTCCCGCGGAGGTCGTGAGGAGCTGCGTCGACGTCGCGCCGTCGGCGGTGGCGGTGGTCACCGAGCGGGTCACCGGCAGCACCACCGCCAGCCCCTTCATGGAGTCGACCACCGGGTGGCTGCGGAACTCGTCGGCGAACACGGTCGAGAGGCCGACGAACGGCACCGCCTTGTCGGGATCGACGACGAGGTCGTCGTCGAACTGCACGCCGTAGGCCTTGACGAGGTCCTCGAGCCCCGAGGGTCGGGCCTTCGCCCCGAGCACCGGGTCGAGCAGGATCAGCACGCGCCCCCCCCGATCGAGGTACGCCCTGACGGCCGCGCGCTCGAGATCGGCGAACGGCGCGCCGGGGCCGGCGATCACCAAGAGGTCGCAGTCGGCCGGCACCTTCCCCTTGAGCAGGCTGACGGTCCCGGCGTCGAGGTTGTCCCGCTTGAGCGCCTCCTTGAACTGCGAGAGGCCGTCCTCCGCCGTCCCGCCGAGATCGCGCTCCCCGTGGCCGGTCGAGAAGTAGATCTTCGGCTGCTTCGGGTTCGCGACCCCCAGGATCGCGGCGGTGAACTGCTCCTCGCCCTTGAACCCCGTCATCCTGGGCTGCTGCCCGAGCTGCATCCCGGAATAGTCGTAATCGGCGAGCTCGTCGGAGGTCACGTACTTCTTCCGGCCGGCGGACGAGAACACCACCGTGTTGGGGGCGGAAACGCCGAAGTCCTGGACGAGCTTGCGGGTCCGGAGCGGGTCGCGCTCGGGATCGATGAACTCGACCTTCAGCTTCGGCGCCTCGGCCTGGTAGCGCTCGAGCAGCTCCTTGACCTCGGCGTAGAGCGGCGTCGACGGGGTCATGAAGACGACCGCGTCGACCTCGGAGGCGACCCCCTTGAGCACGCCCAGGGTCTTCCCGGAGAGGGAGTAGATCCGCGACCTCGTCCAGTCGCCGCGCGCGTAGTGGCGGAAGCCGAGCCAGTTGACCATCCCGGTGAGGACGACGGCGAGGACGACGGCGACGGCGGTCGCCGAGGTGGTGACGACGGTCTCCTTCTTCACCGCTCACCTCCACTTCTTGGCCTCGAGGGCCTTGGTCGCGAGGAAGAGGAACAGCCCTGCGAGGCTGAGGTCGTAGACGACGTGGCGGGTGTCGACGAGGCCGCGCGCGAAGTCGTCCATGTGGTCCCAGAGGTTCATGTAGGAGAGCGCGCTCTTGAGCGACGGAGATGTGGCGAGCTGCTCGAGCAGCCCGATCGAGAACAGCACCATCAGGAGCGCGAACGCGAAGATCGCGGCGACGATCTGGTTCCGCGTGAGCGCCGAGGTCAGCAAACCGATGGCGGCGAACAGGACGCCCAAGAGAGCGATGCCCAGGTAGCCCGCTCCCACCGGCCCCGGGTCGATGCTCGAGTAGCTGCCGAGGATGAGCACGTAGACCACCGTCGGTAGCCAGAGGAACAGGTAGAAGATCAGCGCCGCGACGAACTTCGCGATCACCACCTGGCCCTCGCTCACCGGCGAGGTGAGCAGCACCTCTAGGGTGCCGGTGCGGCGCTCCTCGGCGAGCAGCCGCATGGTGATCACCGGCACCACGAACAGCAGGAGCAGCCAGAAGAAGAGCGTGCCGCCGAACATCAGCCTGAGCGGCGCCATCGCCTGCGTGCGCGGGTCGTTGAGGAATGCGATGATCAGCCAGAACACGTACCCGTTGAAGAACAGGAACGCGGTCAGCACCACGTAGGCGAGCGGCGACGAGAAGTACGCCGTGAGCTCGCGCCGGACGAGTGCCAGGCTCTTACGCACGGGCCACCTCCGCCGCCGCCTCGGGCGCCGCGGCGTCGCGGGTGGTCAGGCGCAGGAAGATGTCCTCGAGCGACGGAACGGTTTGGCTCAGCTCGAGCAGCACCCATCCTTTCTCGACCGCGAGGGAGAACACCGCGCGGCGCAGGTCGCCGCCCCCCTCGACCGAGAGGCGGAATCGGCCGGGGCCGTCCGCGCGCACGGCGCCGACGCCGGGGAGCCGCTCGAGCGCGGCGCGGGCGTCCGCCTCGGGGGCGTCGAGCTCCGTGACCACCTCGGCGGCGCCGGCGAGGCCGGTGCGCAGCTGCTCCGGCGTGCCGTCGGCGATCAGCTTGCCCTCGTCGATGATCAGCACCCGTCGGCACACCTGCTCGACCTCGGGGAGGATGTGCGTCGAGAGGATCACCGTGTGGTCCTTCCCCAGCGCGACGATCAGCTCGCGGATGTTGACGATCTGGCGCGGGTCGAGCCCCACCGTCGGCTCGTCGAGGATCAGCACCGGCGGTCGGTGCAAGAGCGTGCTGGCGAGGCCGACGCGCTGGCGGTAACCCTTCGAGAGAGTGCCGATCAGCTGACGCCGCACGTCGCCGATCATCGTGCGGCCGGAGGCGTCGTCGACCCGCGCGGCGACATCCTTCCGCGGCACCCCCTCGATGGCGGCCCGGAAGCGCAGGTACTCCGAGACCCGCATCTCGGGGTAGAGCGCCACGTTCTCGGGGAGGTAGCCGATCCGGGCCCGCACGCCGAGGGGGTCGCGCGCGAGGTCGATCCCGGCGACGCGGACGCTGCCGGACGTCGCCGGCAGGAAGCCGGTGATCATCCGCATGGTGGTCGTCTTGCCGGCGCCGTTGGGGCCGAGGAAGCCGAGCACCTCCCCCTCCGGCACGAAGAAGGACACGTTGGCGACCGCGTCCCGGTCCACGAAACGTTTGGTCAGGCCTTCGACCGCGATCACGCGACACCTCCCATTGCCGGATCCCTCCCGGGGATCGGCGGCGGACGGAATTCTCTTCCAGGTGGCGGCGTCACGCCACAGGGTCAGGCGAGCGCCACCGAACCCGACCACGTAGGCGGGGGAGGCGACGTCATGCTCCCTCCGGGAGCGCGCCGCCTCACGTCGACGGTAGAACGTCTCTCACGGGTCCCGGACGGCCGAGGTGGTAGCCCTGCCCGTAGTCGACGCCGCTCCTCTCGAGCAGCTGGGCGGTTTCGTCGTCCGCGACGAACTCGGCGATCGTCTTCTTGCCCATTCCCTTGGCGATGCCGACGATGGCCCCGACCACGAGCTGGTCCATGGGACTCGCGACGATGCCTCGGATGAAGTCGCCGTCGATCTTGAAGTAGTCGAAAGGCAGGGACTTGAGGTAGTAGAAGGAGCCGAAACCCGCGCCGAAGTCGTCGAGTGCGAACCGGCAACCGCGGGCGCGCAGACGATGGGCGAACGCCTTCGCCTCCTCGATGTTGGCGATCGCCGTCGTCTCCGTCAGCTCGAAGACGAGACAGGCGGGATCGATGTCCGCGTCCGCGATCGCCTTCTCGGCGAGAGCGGCCACGTTGGGATCGCCGATAGACTTCCCCGAGAGGTTGACGTGGAGCACGAGCTTGCGGCCCGCGCGCGCGTGCTCGGCGATCAGCGCGACCGCCTGGCGCGCGACCCAGCAGTCGATCTCCTGGATCAGGCCGAACCGCTCGGCGACATAGAGAAACGAGCTGGGCTGGAGCGGCTCGCGCCCCTCGTCGCCGCGGAGCCTGAGCAACAGCTCGTACTGGAGCACCTCGTTCCGCTTCAGGTCGACGATCGGCTGGCAGTAGAGGATGAAGCGATCCTCCTCCAAGGCGTTGCGGACCAGCTCCGCCTCGGCGAGCCGCGCCGACACGTGCTCGCGGTGCCCCCCGCTCGGGCGGTACATCGCGACTCGATTCCGACCCGCCTGTTTCGCTTCGTACATCGAGAGGTCGGCGAAGGCCAGCACCTCCGCGGCACTCAGGCCGTCGAACAGGGCGACCCCGACGCTGGCCGTGGCGCGGATCGATTGCTCGCCGAGGACCGCGACGTTCTGCCGCAGGGTTCTGACGATCCCGTCGGCCACGATCTGGGCCTGGTCGGCATCCGTCTCCGGCAGCAGCGCGGCGAACTCGTCCCCTCCCACCCGCGCCAGGACGTCCGTTTGGCGCACCCGATGCCTCAGCGCGCCGGCGACGCCCTTGAGGAGATCGTCGCCGGCCTTGTGGCCGAAGGCGTCGTTGACGTCCTTGAAGTTGTCCAGATCGATCATGAGCACGGCGCCCTTGGCGCCGTAGCGCGAGGCCCGCTCGACCTCCCGGGCCAGCTCCTGCTCGAACCGACGACGATTGAAGAGACCGGTCAGGAAATCGTGATCGAGCAGGAAATCGAGGCGTGCCGCCATCTCCTTCCGCTCCGAGATGTCCTGGACCTGCGAGATGACGTAGAGCGGCCGACCTCGGTGATCGCGGACGAGGGAGACCGTGAGCATCACCCAGAGATAGTGCCCCCAGGCGTGGCGATAGCGCTTCTCGGCCTGGTAGCTCGGGACCCGGCCGGCGAGGAGATCCCGGAGGGCATCGGCGTCGCAATCGATGTCGTCCGGAAACGTGATGGCCGGAAGCGTCGTCGCCTTCAGCGCGGCCCTCGTATGGCCGGTGATTCGACAGAGAGCGTCGTTGACTTGGAGCCAGCGACCCTCCATGTCGACGAGGGCCATGCCGATCGGGGCGCTGGCGAAGGCGTTCTCGAAGCGCGCCTGAATCTCCTGCAGGTCCTGGTCGGCACCGCGCCGCTCGGTTTCGAGCCGTTCACGATCCGCGATCTGACCGCGCAGCTCCACGTTGGCGGCCGCGAGAACCCTCCCCGCTTCCTCGTGCTCCTCGACCGTGCGCCTCAGATCCCTTAGGGCGACCGTGCGCGCGGCCTCGCTCGACTGAACCCGCGCCCCGAGCGCCGCCGGGCCATCCCGAAGCGCGTCGCGAAGATGATCGAGCCGCCCCTCGGCTTCCGCGAGACGCGCCGTGATGCTGTCGTCGATTTCCTGAGGCTGGCTGGCCCGGGCGGACGTCAGGTCCGCGATCCAGGCCGCCACGTACTCCTCCAGTTGAGTTCTGGCGCTGAGGATCGCTTCGTCGAACTGGCGTAGCGCCGCGGCCTGCGCGGCGAAGGGATCTTCGACAGACACGGGTCTTTCGTTGGAGTGCGCGGAATCCGTCATGTGCGCCCCGAATGTCGGAAAGGGGGCGGCGCCATTCTAGCAGAAAAGGAGAGCGGGGGGCCCCGATTCGCGGTAGCGCCGAGGCCGTGCCTCGATGTGCCCCGGGGACCCGGGCGGGAATGCGCTAGGATCATCGGCATGCGCGCTCTCCGTGCGATGGTCCTCGCCCTCGGCCTCGTCGTCCCGCCCGCGCGGCCGGCGGAGCCGGAGGGCACGTTGCGCTTCGCGTGGCCGGTGCGCGGCGACGCGACGATCGAGCTCTCCGACGAGCGGAGCGTGGGGGACGAGCGGCGGTCGGTCGTGATCGAGATGCACCTCCGCGTCGAGCCCGACTCGACGTCCGATCGCCTGGTCCTGCGCTTCTCCGACGCCCGCATCGTGTCGGTGGACAACGTCCCGATCGCCTCCGTGAACCCCGCGGGCATGAGAATCGCCGTCGCGCGCGTGATGAGGATCGCCACGCCGACGATCCTGGTGGACCGGGACGGCCGTTACGCGGAAAGCCGCGACCTCGACGGAGTCGCCCGCGGCGTCCTCGCCGCCGCTGGATTCCCCGGAATGCCGCCGGGTCTCGACTCCTTCAAGAACCTCCTTCGCGACGTCGCCAGCGGGGACTGGTACGCCTGGGTCGGAGCGTGGCTCGGAAGCCGGCAGAAACCGGGGGAGTGGACGCGGACGGAAAGCGCATGGGAGCTCGACGGCACGCGCGTGCCCGTGAAGGCGACGCGGCGAGGGCTGTCGTCGAGCGGCGCGGCGGGACGGACCCGGCTCGAGGCCGCGGCGGTCTATCCGTCGGAATCGGTCCGCCGGTACACGGGCGGGTTCCTCATCGACATGGCCCGCGAAGCCAGGGAGCTCGGAGACGGCGACACGGTCGCGAGCACTCGATTCCTGGAGCACGCGCAGTTCAGCCCCGTGACCGAGACGTTGACCGTGGATCTCGAGACCGCGACGATGCGACCGATCCTCGCCGAGCGGACGCGCACCTTCTCGGCCGTGGCCCGCGGTCACTGGGTCAGCGGAAGCGAGCGCCGCGCGCATCGCTTCACGTGGTCGCCCGGCTCCGAGCCACGCTGACGTTCCGGACGGCTCGATCCGGTTCTCCCTCAGGCCTTGAACATCCCCTGCAGCAACCGGTGCCACTTCACGTCCCTGCTGAAGCGCAACTCCGCGTAGTCCGGCGAGTAGTCCTCGCGATGGGGGTAGTAGATCGATACCCCGGTCGAGCGGGCGACGGAAGCCCCCGCGGTCGCGTTCCCGATGACGAGCGGCTCGGCGCCGCCCGGATCGAGTCCCGCTCGCACCTTCGCCGCCGCGGCCTGCACGGCGGCGCTCCGTGGAAGGCGCTTGGCGAGCTGCGCGGCGAAGTCTCCGAGGTCGACGTACTCCGGCATCTCGAATTTCTGCGCCCGGTCCCGGGCGAGGCTCACGGTCCCCGCGACCGCTTCGAGATCGGCGAGAAGCGCGACGGCCAGCTCGTCGACGGCCCCGGCCAGGGCGGTCACGCGGGAGAGGTCGAGGGCCGATTGCGTCGCCGCTTCGCCTCTGCGCTTGAAGTACCTACCGTACTCGACGACGATCCGCTTCGCGAGGTCCGCGGGGCTCGTCGCGGGCTTCCCGACCAGCGCCTTCAGGATCGCTGCGTAGGGCCACCCGGCGGCGGGCTCCGTTTCCTCGGAGCCGACCATGAAGCGAGCGCCGTCCTTCATCTCGTACGCGATCTCGATCATGTTCATGAGGCACGCGTCGCAGCCGAGGACGTCGAGCTTCCGTCCGGGAGGAAACGCCCTCGACACCGCGCTCCTGAGCTCGCGGTTGTCGAGGTAGTCGTGCGAGCCGCAATCGATCGCGATCGCGCGCGCGGCGGCGCCGCGCCGGTGGATCTTCGCCACGGTGGTGCGGAACAGCGAGCGCTTGAGGCGGCGGAGGCGCGCGGCGCGCGTCGGCTTGGCGAGGCGGATGGAATCGTAGTCGTAGTCCGCGGGGAGGTTCTCCCATCCGCCGCCGTGATTCCAGACGTCGAGCAGGTAGTGACGCGCGGGGAAGGTCTTCACGGCCCACTGCGCGAACCCGGCCAGGACCTTGGGATCGCCGCAGTCCACTCCGGGCATCTCCTGGATCGTCTTGAGCCGGTTCTTCTCGACGCGGTACCTCGTCGTCCGTTTCGACTCGGTGTCGAACTGGACGACGACGTTGACGTCCGCGGTCGAGCCGATGCGCTTCATCTCCCCGAGGTCCGAGCGCCCCGCGTCCTCGAGGTTGTTGTCGCCGGCCATGTACACGATCCAGGTCCACTGCGCGATCTCGCTCATCGATCGGTTCCTCCTCGCCGGGCCCGGCGCGGGCGCGGCCGCCGTGACCACGGGATCGCCTCGTCGAGCAGGGGCCTCGCGCCGACGAGCGCCGGCGTCTGCCGGTAGTCGAGCGCCCGGAGCCGGCCGGCGGTCCGCTCGGTGAGTTCACGGAACGTGGGATTCTGCCCCTGGCCGCGGACGATCCGGAGCACCTTGGCGAGGCAGTACGTGAACGCGCCGTAAGACGTCGCCCCGTCTCGATACTCGTAGGAGAGCTCGGCTTCCTGGCACGCCTCGAGGATCACGGGAAGATAGGCGCCGCGGTGGCGGAGCCTCTTGCGCTCGCGGTCGTAGGTCGACGACGGCAGGGAGCGCAGCGCCATCCCTCGGCCGAACCGGTGCGTGACGCCGCGCCGCCCGAGATACGCGCTCCCCACCTTCGACCCCGCGAGGGTCGGGTTCTGCGGCCGGAGCTTGCGCTCCCGCCACATCTGGAGCGTAAGATCCCACTCGAGCGCGCGGTGGCGGATGTCGTCCGGCGGCTCGATGCCGCGCGGACGGGCCCCGCCCTCGCGGTTCATCCCCCCGGAGTGGCAGCAGTCGAAGATCGCGACGAAGCGCGCGTCGTAGGGGAGCTGGCTGTAGAACTCGACGAACTGCTTGTCCCGGATGGCGCGCGCGGGGGTCCAGTCGAAGTCGTACGGCACGAGGCACTCGTCGAGATGGTCGACCTCCCCGCGGACGTCGTAGCTCGGGATCTGGGCGCCGTGCCCCGAGTAGAAGAGCACCCGCTCGGCGCCGCCGTCGACGTCGTCGAGGAGCCAGTGGAGGCGCTCGAGGATCCCTTGCGCCGTCGCCCGCTCGTCGAGGACCACGCGGATCTCCTCCGGGCCGAAACCGCACTCCTGGAGCACCGAGCTCATCAGGAACACGTCGTTGACGCACCCCTCGAGGCGGTTCGCAGGGTCGGGGTACGCGTTGATCCCGACCAGGAGGGCGCGGCGGTCGGGCCGCTTCGCGAAGCCCTGCATCGCGCGAAACGCGCGCGCCACGCTTCTCGGGGGGCCGCCGCCCGCGATCTCGGCCCACACCCGCGCCTGGGCGTCCGGGTGGCTCATGTAGCAGACGGGGTCGTGGTTGATGACGTCGTTCGGCTTGTCGAACTCCGTCAGGACCTCGACGAAGTTCGGCGCTTCAATCCTGAGCCGCGACGTGAAGACGCGGTCGGCGGGATTGAAGAGGTGATACCAGGCCCGGGCGTCGAGCGGCTCGATCCGCCCCGCGAACGCGTCGCGGACGAACGGGTTGCCGATCTGGGATCCGAATGTCAGGAGCGTCTTCCCCGCGAGGACCCCCGGGTTGCGGCGGAACGTGTCGTAGGCGATCAGAGAGCCGAGGCTGTGCGCGCACACGAGATCGGGCTCACGGTCCCTCATCGCCTGGAGGAGACGCCGGCGCAGCCCGTCGCGGAGGCCGTCCTCCGTGGCCCACTGCGCGATCATCCCGGCGGTCCAGCGGACCTGATCGGGAAGGTCGTGAAGCCCGCGCGCCCCGCCGAGGAAATCTCCGATTCCGTGGACGGCGCCGCTGGCCAGGATCTCCGCCAGCGCCCGGCCGTACACGGCGAGATCGAGCGGGGCGTGATCGAAGAGGTCGTCGTAGCGCAGGAACTCTAGGTCGACGGCGCACCCCGGCTGCCAGCGATGGACGACCTGGGTGATCGCGTCGGTCCACGACGGGACGAGCGACGCGTCCGCGTCGCCGTGGCCGATCCCGTGGACGCACAGGACCGAGAGTCGATCCGGGCGATGGGTTCGCATGACGGCCCTTTCGTCCCCGCTTCGAATCGGCCCGACCCTGGGGACCGTCCGAACGGAGGCCCGGCACCCCGAAGCATACTCCGGGAGACGTTGGCGGCGGCGGCCGGGGTTCGTGTATGGTCCTCGTGGCGGCCGTCGCCGCGTGGAGAATCCGAGCGATGTATCGACGACCGGTGACGATCCACTTCGACCAGGCCGACCCGGCCGGGGTTCTCTTCTTCGCGCGGCTCCTCGAGGTCGCGCACCGCGTCTACGAGGGGTTCGTGACCGACGAGCTCGGCACCTCGTGGGCGAGCTGGTTCCGGGACGCGAGCGTCGCGGTGCCCATTCGCCGCGCGGAGGCGATCTTCGAGCAGCCGCTCCGGCCGGGGAGGAGCTACGACGCCGAGATCCGGATCACCAAGATCGGGGAGTCTTCGTTCGAGGTGACGACGCAGTTCTTCGACATGGAGCAGGGGGAGCCGAAGCGGTGCGCCGAGACGCGGGTCACGCACGTCTTCGCCGACCTCGTTCGGGGGGCGAAGGTCCCGATCCCGTCAGACATCAAGGCCCGTATGGAGGCCCACTTCGAGCGCTAGCGCGTCCCGGCGCTTCTTGCCGAGCTCGTTCCTCGGGATCCGGTCGAGGAAGACGACGCGCCGCGGCCGCTCGAACGGGAGCAGCTCGGCTCTCGCGAACTCCCGCAGGGAGCGCGCCAGACGATCGAGCGCGGGGGGCGCGGCGAGCGCCGGGTCGCCGGACGCGACCACGAGCGTCAGCTCGTGGCCGAGCCTCGGATCGGGTCTCGCGACGAGGGCCACGTCGAGAACCCTCTCCCTGAGCCACGGGTCGCCGGCGGTCCATCCCTCGAGGCGCGACTCCACCCGAGGGAGGAGGACGATCTCCCCCAGGACCTTGACCGCCTCGCCGGCCCGGCCCCACACCTCGACGGAGCCGCCGGCCACGCGGCCGAGATCGTCCGTCTCGAGCCATCCGTCGCGCTTCGGGTCCCATGCCCGGACCGCGTCGCCCTCGATTTCCGCGTAGGCCGTCAGGAGCGACGTGGCGCGAATCTCGATTCTCCCTTCCTCTCCGCACCGGATCTCGGCGTGCGGCAGCGCGGCAAGGGCGGACGGCGGACCGGGTGCCTCGATCGACGCGAGGGGTGCGGTCGCGACCTGCGAGCAGGTCTCGGTCATCCCGTAGCTCGGGAGGCACGGCCAGCCCAGCGACTTCGCGGCCCGCCAGAGCGCGGGATCGAGCCGGTCGCCTCCGACGACGACGGCCCGGATCGCCGGCGGCGAGGGGATCTCCGCCGATACGAGGTCGTGGACCTGGGCCGGGACGAGCGCCGTCAGCGTGGCTCCGGCCGCCGCGGCGCGCTCCGCGAAGGTCCCGGGGTCCCAGCGCTCCTCGATCCCCGCGACGACCCGCGCTCCCGACAGCGAGGCCCGCGCGAGAATGCCGAGCCCGCCGACGTGGAAGAGCGGGAGGGCGTGGACCCACACGTCGTGCGAGCGCGAGTCGAGGTGTGCGTTGACCGCGCTCGCCGAGGCGAGGAAGGCCTCCTTCGAGAGCGCGACCCAACGGGCGCCCGCGGACCGGCCCGAGGTGCCGGAGGTCGCGACCCACACGTGCGCCTCGAGCCTCGGCAGGGCGCGCTTCGCGGCCGCGAGATCGCCGGGGCGCCGGAGCGCCCACTCGGGGTTCGCGACGACGGCCGGCTCGCGGTCGAGCCAGTCGAATCGAGTCTCGGCGTCGAAGTGGGAGCCGAGCTTCACGACGGCGCGCCCCCGGGCTCCTCCACACGTCACCTCCCCGGGATCGAGAGCCCGATCGCGAGGAGCACCGCGAAGGCGAGCTGGAGGAGCGCGCTCCGCGCGAGGAGCGGGTTGAATCGTGGGCTCGGGGGCTCTCTCGCCGCGCCGACCACGAGCGAGATCGCGAGCGGGAGCAGGGCGAGCGGGAGCGCCGCCGCCCAAGGGCGGCCCGCCGCGAGCCACGCCCCGCCGAGGACGAACGGCGCCAGCACCGTGACCGCGATCTCCGCCCGGGCGAACGGAATCCCGAATCGGGCCGCGAGCGTGCGCTTCCCCGCGGCGAGGTCTCCCTCGACGTCGCGGAGGTTGTTGATGGCGAGCAGCGTCGCGCTCTGGAGCCCCACCTGGAGCGACGCCACCTCGGACCACGGCGGCAGCGTCGATCGCGCGAGCACGAGGCACGTCCCCTCCACCGCGGCGAAGCCGAAGAACAGGAGCACGAACGCCTCGCCGAGGCCGACGTACGCGAGGGGGAGCGGGCCGGCGGTGTAGGCGTAGCCGGCGGCGACCGAGAGGAGCCCGATGACGAGCACCGGGATCCCTCCCGCGACGACCAGCGGGACGGCGAGGCACGCCGCGAGCGCGAAGAAGACCGCCGCCGCCGCCATGACCTGTCCGGGCGTCGCGAGCCCGCCCTGCGCGACGCGCAGCGGTCCGAGCCGCCCGTCGGCGTCGGCTCCCCTCGTGAAATCCGACGCGTCGTTGACGAGGTTCGTGCCGATCTGGATAGAGATCGCGGAGAGCAGCGCGAGGGCCGGGAGGTGGAGCGAGATCGGGCGCGGCCCAAAGGCCGTCGCGAGCGCCGTGCCGACCGTCACGGGGGCGACGCTCGCGGTCAGCGTCTTCGGGCGCGCGGCGAGGAGCCACACACGAGCGGACACTCTTGCCAACTCCGTCCTCCCGCGTGTCAGGGAACGCGGGTGAACTTCCTGAAGTCCGGCTTCCGCTTCTCCACGAACGCCTTCCTCCCCTCCTTCGCCTCCTCCGACATGTAGTAGAGGAGCGTCGCGTTCCCCGCGAGATCGAGGAGCCCGATCTGTCCGTCGCAGTCGGCGTTGAGCGCCGCCTTGAGGCAGCGGATCGCGAGGGGAGAGTGCTCCAGGATCTCGCGGGCCCACTCGAGGGTGACTCGCTCGAGGTCGGCGAGCGGCACGACGTGGTTGACGAGCCCCATGTCGAGCGCCTGCCGCGCGTCGTACCGGCGGCAGAGGTACCAGATCTCCCGCGCCTTCTTCTGTCCGACGATCCGCGCCAGGTAGCTCGATCCGAGGCCGCCGTCGAAAGAGCCGACCTTCGGCCCGGACTGGCCGAACACGGCGTTGTCGGCCGCGATCGTCAGGTCGCACACCACGTGCAGCACGTGGCCTCCGCCGACCGCGTACCCTGCCACCATCGCGATGACCGGCTTCGGGAGCGAACGGATCAGCTTCTGCAGGTCGAGGACGTTCAGCCGCGGCACCCCGCGCTCGTCCAGGTACCCTTGGTCGCCGCGGATCTTCTGGTCACCCCCCGAGCAGAACGCCTTGTCCCCGGCTCCCGTCAGGATGACGACGCCGATCGACGGATCCTCGCGACACGTCTCGAAAGCGTCGATCAGCTCGGCCACCGTCCGCGGGCGGAACGCGTTCCGCCGCTCCGGCCGGTCGATCACCACCTTGGCGACGCCGTCCGCCGTCTTGAGGAACCGGATGTCCTCGTACTCCTTGACCGTTTCCCACGCCGTCTGGCCCACCTCCATCACGTCCTCCTCGTCCCGTCGGCGTCGCCGCGGCGCGGGACGCGCTTGTCGACCCAGCTCGTGAAGGCCCTCGCGAACGCGGCGGGCGCGTCGAAGGGAACGCGATGGCCGGCCCCCGCGACGATCTCGACGTCCGCGGCGAGCCCGATCGCCGCGATCTCGCCGGCGAGACCCGCGAACTTCGCGTCGTCCCCCCCGGCGATCCAGAGGAGCGGCGCCCGCCACGCGGCCAGGCGGGGCCTGAAGTCGGGCTGCTCCGCGAGGGAGAGCCCCGTCATCGCCGCGGCGAGCGTCTCGCGCGAGGCGGGAAACCGGCGCCCCGCGCCCCGCGCGCCGCTCCGTGCCAGCACCGGCTGCGCGTCCCAGTCGCGCAGCACGTCCTCTTCCGGATCCTCGAGGAGCCGCCGCGCCCACTCGCGGTCGGCCGCCCTCCGCGCGAGGCGGGACCTCTCGTCGGAAAGACCCGGGTGGGCCGAGACGAGGCAGGCGGCGGCGAGCGCCCCCTCGCCCGCATCGAGCCCGGGGACGGCGAGCGCGAGTCGCGCACCGAACGAGTAGGCGGCGAGGATCGCGGGACGCAGCGTGTCGCGGGCCAGCACGTCGTCGACGGCGCGCCCGAGGGACGCGCCGACGGTGTCCCACCCCGCGCGAGTGCCGTCCAAGACCGGCCACAGGTCGATGGGACGGAGGCGTGCCCGCGGGAGGTGCGGGACGACGG
This sequence comes from Terriglobia bacterium, assembly GCA_020073205.1. Lineage (NCBI taxonomy): Bacteria > Pseudomonadati > Acidobacteriota > Terriglobia > Terriglobia bacterium. The sequence goes on along the minus strand of JAIQFR010000012.1, from coordinate 18,223 downwards.
GATCCCAGTCCGACGGCCGGCCGAGAAACCCGTGGATCGCCACCACCAGGAACCGCGGGGGAGGCGTCATGGCGGGACCGCCCCGCGCCTCAGCTCGGTCCAGAAGGCCGCCGTCTCGGCATCGTCGGGCCGACACTCGACGACCGCGAATCGGCCGAGGGGCGCGTCGGGGACTCCCTCGCGGTAGTCGGCGTCGAACAGCTTCGCCCACGCCTCGAAGCGAAGGGCGTGACGGTTCTGGTAGACGGGATTGGGGAACATCCGCTCGAAGATCCGTCCTCCCCCGTTGTTCACGACGACGATCCGGACCACGTGGCCTTCGAGGTGCCTCAAGGCCCAGAGCGACGCGAGATCGTAGAGGGCGGTCAGGTCACCGACGATCGCCCAGCTCTCGCGATCGGGCCCGGCGAGGCCGAGGAACGTCGACACCTGCCCGTCGATGCCGTTGGCGCCGCGGCTGTCCCGCACCCTCAAGCCGCGATCCTCCTCCCCCGCGTACTCGTTCCACTCCCGGATCGGGAGGCTGTTTCCGAGGTAGACGAGCGCTCCTCGCGGGATCGCGAGCGACAGACGCCGCACGAGCGCGGGCTCGCTGAAGGGGAACCGCTCGACGAGCGCCTTCGCCCTCGACGCGATCGCGCGGTCGCGCGCGAAGGTCGCCGCGAAGGCGGCCGGCGAGATCGCCGCTTCGACGCGGGAGAGCGGCAACGGCCCGCCGGAGTGCACCTCGAGATGGCGCCCACGCGTGAGCCCGCTCCACCGCCACCGCGACAGCGACAGGACCGGCGCCGCGATCGCGGCCTCGAGATCGCGCCAGACGCGAAACGACGGCACGCCGCCGAGGCGAAGGACCGCGTTCACCTCGCCGCGGTCGAGCGCGAGTCGGGCGGACAGGTTCCCACCCCGGAGCCGGAGCGCGCCGACACGCTCCCGAAGACCGGACGACGCCTCGACGATGACCGGCGCCCCGAGGGAGCGGCAGAAGGCCAGCACGTCCGCCGCGTCGCGCTCGTCGTCGAGCGGCCCCACGACGACGAGAGGACGATCGTGGCTCCTGAGGAAGGTGCCGACCTCGCGCGCGATCGCGGCGTCGGCGGGGGACGGCGGCAGGCCTCTTGGCCGCTCCTCGAGGAGCGGGCCGGCCCCGGCGCGCGCGCCGGGAAGCGGCTCGTCGAAGCACGCGTTGACGTGAACGGGGCCCCGCGGATCGCCGAGGCTCCAAGACGTCCCCGGCCGGTCGAGGTCGATCGCGCGCGCGACGTGGCGCCCGAGGAGGTCCGCCTGCTCGATCGATTGCGGCGCGCCGGTCCCTCGGTACGAGGCCGGGCGGTCCCCGGTGACGAGGACCAGCGGTACCCCCGCGTAGAACGCCTCGACGGCGGCCGGCAGCAGCTCGGCCGCCGCGGTGCCCGAGGTGGTCACGACCGCGACGGGGGCGCGATCGCGGCGCGCGCGGCCGAGCGCGAAGAACGCCGCCGCGCGCTCCTCGAAGAATCCGAGCACCGACGCGCGGTCGCGAGGCAGCGCGTCGAGGACCTCCACGATCGGCGCGTTCCGTCCCCCCGGGCATACGCAGAAGGTGCGCACGCCGGATCGCCACAGCCGCTCGACGATCTCGATCGCGAGCGCCTCGTTGACCCCGCCTTCCGCACCCGGCACCCCGGGAGCGCTCAGATCCCCCACAACGACCTCACGGCCCGGATCTTGTCGCACGCCTCCCGCCACTCGTCGTCGTAACGGCTCGAGGGGACGACCCCGCACCCCGCCCAGATCTCGAGCCTCCCGCCAAGGTAACGGATTCCTCGGATCGCGACCAGACAGCGGCCGGTCCCGTCGGGGTACCTGAATCCGAACGGGGCGCCGAAGCTCCCTCGCTCGCCCAGAGGGTCGATCTCCTCGAGCCAGCGCGATCCCGCGGCGCCTCGCGGGTAGCTCCCGAGCGCCGCGGTCGGATGGAGGTGCCGCGCGATCTCGTCGAAGGCAGGCCCGCCGGCCGTCTCGATCCCGACGACGGACACGAGGTGCTCGAGCGTCCCGAAGGCGCACGGCCGCGGAGCGGTCGCCTCGGGAGGGCCCCAGAGCGACATCCGCTCGACGAGGTCGTGGACGACGCGACCGTGCTCCTCGCGGATCCTCGGGTCGGAGAGGAGCGGCGGCGCCGCCGACCCGACGACGCGAGTTCCCGCGATCGCCTCCGACCGGATCGTGCCGCGTCCCCGACGATCGAAGAGGATCTCGGGGGTCGCGCCGACGATGAACTCGGACCCCGCGCCATCGCGCGCGGGACCCAGGAGGCCGTAAGGGTGCAGCCCCTCGGGCAGCGAGCCGATCCTCGACAGGAGCCGCCGGAACAGCGGCTCCGCTTCGTCGTCGGGCCACGCCGCGCAGGCCCGCGTGACCGGGACCCCTTTGAGGAGATCGCCGCGCGCGAACGACGCGGCGAGCGAGCGGTAGGCGCGCACGAACCTGGGCTCGTCGGGAGCGGTCCACTCCGGGAGCGATCCCGCCGGGCCCCGCCGCGAGAACTCCTCGAGAAAGGCGCGCAACGGGAGGGTGGCGCGGGCCTCGGAGGTCGGAACCCGCCAGGGCGCGGGGTCGGCGAGCCGGAAGTCGGGCGCGTAGAAAGCCCCCACCCCGTCGGGCGGGCTCGCGAGCCGGCGCAGATCCCCCTCGGCGACCGCGAGGGTGCCGGGCGACGTCTCGACGAACGCGACGGCGGAGCGCATGGCTCGGGATCCGCACTCCGGGATCGCCCCGCGCGATCGGCGCGACCGGGCCCCGGAGAGGCCGGGTACGATCATAACGGAGACGTCGACACGGCCTGTCCCACCCGGTACGATGTTGCGGTCGCGGGGGAACCCCCCTGGGGAGCGGATGAGGGTCGAGTCGGACACGAGGATCGTCGGGATCGGCGGAGCGCGCTTCGGCGGCCAGCGCTTCGCGCTGATCGCGGGTCCGTGCGCGGTCGAGTCGCGCGAGCAGCTCCTCTCGGTCGCGCGGCGCCTGCGTGAGGACGGGGCCCACGTCCTGCGGGGCGGCGTCTTCAAGATGCGCACCGACCCCAAGACCTTTCAGGGGCTCGGAACCGAAGCCCTCGAGCTGATCGACGACGCGCGGGAGGCGACCGGCCTCCCGTTCTTGGTGGAGGTGGCGTCGCCCGATCACATCGGGCTGCTCATGGACCACGTCGACGCGTTCCAGGTCGGCTCGCGCAACATGCACAACTCCTACCTGCTCAAGGAGCTCGGGGCGACGCGGAAGCCGGTCCTCCTGAAGCGCGGCTTCGCCGCGACCTTGAGGGAGTGGCTGCTCGCCGCGGAGTACGTCTCGGGCGCCGGGAACGAGTCGATCGTCCTGTGCGAGCGAGGGATCAGGACCTTCGGGACCGAGACGCGTAACACCCTCGACCTCGCCGGGGCCGTCTGGGCGCGGCAGCACTCGAGCTTCCCCGTCATCGTCGATCCGTCGCACGCGACGGGGCGCCCCGAGCTGATCGGTCCGATGTGCCTCGCGTCCGCCGCGGCGGGTCTCGACGGGCTCATGGTCGAGGTCCACCCGTCGCCCACCGGCGGGCGCGTCGACGGCTTCCAGGCGCTGACCCCCGAGGGGTTCCGCGCGATCGTGCGGGAGCTCGGGCCGGTGCTCGCGGCGGTCGGACGCGCGCCGTAGCCCCGCGGCCCCTCAGACCCGGTCCTGCCGCCGCCACAGCAGGTGATCGGCGAGCACGAGCCACGTCATCGAGCAGAGGACCGGAATGGCGCGCGGCACGATGCACGGATCGTGGCGTCCGCTCCTGGCGAACTTACGCACCGACGACGTCGGCTTGAAAGAGACCGAGAGCCTCAGCCTCTCTCCCGTCGTGATCCCCCCCCGAATGCCGCCGTACGGCTTCCCTCCCGCACGCGGGTCGTGGAACGCCGTCCCCTCCGCGCGGGCGGACGCGGAACCCGAGCCGATCTCGACCGCGGCAGTGGCGCCGGTCGACAGCATCGCGGACGCCAGGTCCGCCTTCAGCTTGTGGAACACCGGCTGGCCCAGGCCCGCCGGCGGGTTCTCGACCAGGATCTCGGCGGTCCCTCCCCAGCTCATCCCCTCCGTCTTCGCTCGATCGAGAAGCTCCACGATCGCCTCCGACCGCGTCGGGGAAGGGAAGCGTGCCGGGAACGCCTCGAGCCGGTCCTCGTCCATCGACGCCGCGCCGGTCCGGTCCACGTCCGACAGCGCGAGAGGGCCGATCGCGGAGGTGTAGCCGAGGACCGCGATTCGGGGCTCGAGGCAGCGTACGAGCATGCGGGCGACCGCTCCCGCCATCACACGGGCCACCGTCTCGCGCCCGGACGAGCGTCCGCCGCCCCTGGGGTCGCTCCGGCCGAACTTCACGAGCCAGACGTCGTCGGCGTGCCCCACGCGGGGGGCGTCCCGCAAGGCTTCGTAGTCCGAGGATCGCGCGTCGACGTTTCGTGTGAGGAGCGCGATCGGCGTTCCGAGGGTGAATCCCTCGAACACGCCGCTCAAAACCTCCACCCGATCCGGCTCGGCGCGTCCCGAACCGAACGCCTGGCCGGGGCGGCGCCGGGCCATCTCGCGCTCGAGCAGGGCCGCGTCCCACGGGACGCCCGCCGGACACCCGTCGATGACGACGCCGAGGCCCGGGCCGTGGCTCTCGCCGAAGGTGAGGATCTCGAACCGCTCGCCGAAACGGTTAGCGCTCATGGAGGCTCCAGAATCGCTGCTGGAGAGCCGCCTGCCGCTCCAGGAAATGCAGGCCGGAGAAGTACCTCGCCCCGCACGTCAGCGCGAACTCCCGACCGGGGGAGTCCTCCCGGTAGTCGAGATCGAAGACGAGGCGGGGCCCAAGCTCGGGACCCGGGGCGACGCACGCACCGGCGCGCGAGCGGGGCACGGCCCAGACCACGACGTCCCACGGGCCCGAAGCGAGGCTCCCGTCCCGCGGCTGTCCCGTCCTGGCGGAGAACGCCACGGCACCGGGAAACGCGCGGCGCATCGCCTCGAGGGTGCCACCGCCACCCCACAGCGCGATCCGGAGCGCGGCCAAGTCCGGGATCGCCTCGGCGCGCTTCCACTCCTCGACGCCAGCGGCGAGCCCCGGCACGTCGGTGTTCTCGCCGGTCCATGCCGCTTCTCGCCCTTCCCGGAGCAGCGTGTTGACGGCGCCGGCCTCGGCGGCGAGCGGCGATGCCGAGGCGCCCACGAGACGGAGCGCCGCGCGCTTGAGCGGAGCGGTGACCGATGCGAACCCGAGGCCGAGCTGCTCCAGGACGGCGATCGCCTCGTCGAACTCGGTCTCGGCGACGCGGATCGCGTAGTAGGACGCCCCCCGCGAGAGGGCCCACGCCAGGTGGAGCGCCGGCGAGCGGCTCGCCGCCACCGGGTCGCCGAGCACCGCGCCGAAGCGTGAGAGGCCCGGCCGCTCGTCGAGCCACTCCAGCAGCGTCGGCTGATCGGGAGCGCCCACCGGCCCCGCGTCCCCGCCGTCCCGCACGAATCCCATCGCCTGCCGGCCCTTCTGCCGAAGCCGGTACCAGCTCCACCGTCCGTCCGGCGAGCGGGGAAGAAACGACCGGCGGTGGGGATCGCGCCGTTGCCACGCGTCGCCCGCCGCGAGCTCCGCGAAGTCGCGAACCTCCGGCGCCGCCTTGAGCCGCGGCGTCCCGGCAGGGGCCGTCTCAACGAGCCGGTCGAGCGCGCTCCTAAGGCTCTCGCCGGGGAGCCGCTCGTGGAGCGACGCGATCGTCGGGCGCAGTCCCTCGGGTGGCGGTCCCAGCTCGAGCGCCCAGTCGACCTCGATCGGCGGATCGAGGTCTCGAGGGACGGGAGCGCCGGGGACGCGGAAGCTCACGACGAGTCGCTCGTCGGGAATCCCGTCGCGCGCGGCGAGCATCCGGTCGGGCGGGAGCAGGTCGTCGCGGAGCTCGACCCGCTCGATCCCCCAGTCCCGCCTCGCCTCCCAGTACTGCGCGATGCCCGCGGGTCGCACGAGGGCGGAGGGCGGCATCGTGAGCCACGCGCCGAGACGCGCCCGGCCGAGGAGGAGGAGGTCGCGCTCCGAGCCCGCGGTCTCGGGGAGGCCCTCGCGCAGCACGAGCTCGCGGTCGGCGATCGCGCGAAACCGTGCGCCACGATCCCGCGCGCGCGACCGAAACTCGGCCAGAGGCGTGGCCGACGCGTCGAGCCGCGGCCGGTCGAGGAAGATCCGGCCGTCGTCGTCGGTGCGTCGCCGCACCCAGATCACCCTCGTCAGCGGCGAGCGGAAGACGGGCAGGTCGAACGCCTCGAACCCCGCGCCGAGGGCGATCGCGGCCGGCTCCCCGCGGCGGCGCGCGGCCGCGAACTCGTCGAGGACCGCTTCCAGCGTGCGCCGCTCCAGCGCTCGGAACCGCGCCTCTCCTCCCGCCTCGAAGAGGTCCGGGATCGGGACACCCTCTCGTCTCTCGATCTCTCCGTCGAGGTCGAGCGCGTGGAGCGCGATCCCCCGGTCTCGCGCCGCGACGAGGAGCCGCCTCAGGAGGGACGACTTCCCGACCCCCCGCTGCCCCGCGAGGAACGTCGTCTCGGCGAGGCCGCCGCCGAGGACGATCGGCCAGTACTCGGGGAAGCTCTTGTCGACCACCTCTTTGTGGAGGATCTCGATCGGGGCGCCGGCGGCGGCGGCGACGTGCGCCGCCATCGCGAGACGGTGGTCCCCCGCCGGATCGTACGCGCGCTCCGCTCCGAAACGCGGCTCGCCCTCCTCGATCCGGAGCCCGTCGGGAAGGACCGTCGCCTCGCGGCCGACGAGGGCGACGAGCTCCGCCGTCTTGCGGATCCGATCCGACTCCTTGTGGGCGAGGTGGGGCGCGCCGGCGAGGCGGCTCGGCCCCGAAGCGAAGGAGGCGAGGACCGCGAGCACCGGGAAGAGATCGGGCGAGCGGCCGAGGTCGACGTCGATGCCCTCGAGCGCGCGCACGCCGCCCGCGGGCGACCTCACCTCGAGCACGCCGTTCCGGTCGCGGCAAACCGGCGCGCCCATGCGAAGCAGGATCCCCACGAACGCGGCGTCCGGCTGGAGAGACTCCGCCGGGAACTGGTGAATTCGTGCGCGTCCGGCGACGGCGGCGAGCGCCGCGAGCGCGAAGGCGGAGCTGAGGTCGGGCTCCAACCGAAGGCGCGTCCCCGCCGCCGGGTGCTGCATCGGGGGCACGCTCAGGATGGTTCCGCTCCGGCGCCACTCCATTCCGGCGCGGCGCAGCATCTCGAGCGTCATCGAGAGATACGGCTCGCTCGGCCCGTCCTGCCCGGCCTCCAGCGTCAGGGAGAAGGGGAGATCCCAAGCCGACAGCAGAACCGCCGAGGCGAACTGGCTCGAGACGTCCCGCGAGACCCGGACCGGACGCCCCGGATCGCGCCAGCCGCGCCCTTCGACGACGACGACGCGCCTCGCGCGATCGCTCGAGACGCGGATCCCGAGCGGCGCGAGCGCGTCGAACAGGCCGTCGTGCGGCCGCGCGAAGAGGGAAGGGCCGCAGGCGAGCTCGTGGCGTCCGGGTATCCGCGAAGCTCGGGCGGTCAGGAAGCGGAAGACCGTGCCTCCCTCGCCGCAGTCGAGCGATGCGCCGGTCCCCATCACGCGGAGCGCCTCTTCGAGGCGCCGCACGTCGTCGCAGCTCGAGCGTCCCCGTACCTCGACGCGCTCCTCGAACGAGCGGATGACCGCGGCGCGGTTGAACATCGATTTCGAGGCCGGGATCTTGCCGTCGAAGTCGAGCGGCGGCCGTCGCGGGCTCACGGCAGGACCCAGCCCTGCCGCACCATCTCGGCGAGGAGATCCGCGAATCGGACCGCCTCGATCCGCGGCTTCCCCCAGCCCTCGAGGAACACCTCCCGAACGCGGGACGCGGAGATTGCTTTCTTGTCGCGGGAGAGGAGGCGAGCGGCGGCGAGCCTCGGGATCGGGCGCACGCCGGGAGGGAGGCCGCTCCCCGTCGGTCCGAGGCGTGTCGCGAGGAACTCGCGAAGGTCGCCGGCCGCACGACGCGTCAGGAGCCCGCGGCGTTCGCTCCAGGCGACCGCGAACGCGACGCCGTGAGCCACCGCGACGCCGTGAGCGACGCCGCTCCAGGCTTCCAGGACGTGGCCGGTCGTATGGCCGAGGTTCAAGAGTCGCCGCGGCCCGCCTCTCTCCTCGGGGTCGCGCGCGACCACGCGGAGCTTCGCGCGAACGGCGGGCTCGAGGTACTTCCACAGCAGCTCGCCGTCCGGCGCCGGATCCCGTGCCATCGCGCGGGCCCACGCCCCCCCGTCGAGGATCGCGATCTTCGCGAGCTCGCCCCAGGCCTCACGGGCCCGCTCCGCCTCCTGAAGGTCGAGGAGCCGACGTACGAGTCGGACCTCGCTCGCCGGGTGGAACGTCCCGATCGCGTTCTTGGCGCCGCCCGCGTTCAGGGCGGTCTTGCCGCCGTGGGCGGAGTCGATGGCGGCGAGCCAGGTCGAGGGGACCAGAACGAGGTCGACTCCCCGGAGCCACACGCTCGCGAAGAACCCGGCGAAGTCGCCGACGGAGCCGCCCCCGATCGCGACGACGCGGAGCCTCGAGCGATCGGTCGCGGGGAGAGTGGCGGCCGCCCACTCCACCAGGCGGTGAAACGTCGGGAGCGTCTTCAGTTTCTCTCCGGCTCGCACGGGATAGACCCGAGGGAACCGCACGAGCCACCGCGCGAGGCCCGCCGAGAGCGACGGGAGCTTCGCGTCGCAGATGACGAGCGCCTCGCCGCGAGGACGGAGGTCCGGCAGGCGGTCCTCGAAGACGAGGCGGCTCGCTGAAGACGGACGGCGCATGCGACCCTCTCCCGACCGATGCTCTACGTCCCCCCGGCCGTGAGGCCTCTCTCCGTCACCAGGTACACCGCGAATGTACCGAGCCAGTGCCCGCCCTCGTAGTGCTCGCCGGTCACCGACCTGAGGCCGGAATCCCGGTGCGCGGCCGCCGCGGCCCTGAGCGCGGGAATCCGCTTGTCGGCCGAGGGGAGTCCCGCGACGATCCCCTCGAGCATCCAAGCGCGGCTCAGGTTGAGCCCGTCGAGGTGGGCGAGCTTTCCGTCCGACGGGTCCGTGACGACCGCGGGGGCCAGCCATCGCGACGACGCGACCGTGGGGATCTTCGGCAGGAAGCTCCTGAGCCAATCCGAGTAGCGCGGGGGAGGGAGGACCCGCCGCACGACGTCCGCCTCGGCGAGGCAGGGGGAGAGGAAGTCCTGTCCTGACGGCTCGTAGCCGATCGGGCAGTCCCGGTCGCGGAGGTAGTAGTCGCGGATGCGCGCCTCGACCAACGCCGCGGCCTCGCGGTCCCCGGCGCCTCGCGCCCAGTCGAGGGCCAGGCCGAGCGCGAACGCGGTCTGGTCGTGCTCGCCGACGCGGATCGGACGGGACAGCTTCGGAAGCCACTCGGCGAGGCGCTTCCAAGCCGCCCGCTCCAGCGGCGCGAGGTTCAGGGACCAGGTCTTCGCCTCCGGGTCGTTCCACTCCCGTAGCTCGGCGGCCAGCTCGAGGAGCCACGCCAGGCCGTACGGGCGCTCGAACGTCCCGCGCCCGTTTCCCTCGAGGTAGACGACCTCGGCGGCGATCTTCACGGGCGTCAGGCTCCGGGCGAGGGCCGAGCGGGATGCCGGAGCGAACGGGGCGTCCGGAAACGTCCTGGCGAGACGCGCGAGGAGCCAGTGCCCGTGCACGGCCGAGTGCCAGTCGAAGCAGCCGCAGAACGCCGGGGTCAGCTCGCGCGGCGGCTTGACGTCCCCGTCCCCGTTCATCACGTGCGCGATCTTGTTCGGGTACTCCTTGCCGACGCAGTCCAGGGCGAGCTTGGCGAAGCGCCCCGCGTCGGCCGAGGAGAGGCCCACCTCCGCCTCGGCCGGCGCGGCCGGAGCGGCGGCGGGCACCGGAGCCCCGGGCGCGGCCGCGATGGCATGCCGGGCGGCGGACGGGACGAGGGTGGCGGCCATGGTGAGGACGAAGTGGAGTTTTCGCATGCGTCGATGCTAAGCGGCCTCTCGGCGAGTTGGCAAGACGCGCTCGGGGCGCCCCGCCCCTTGCGCCGGAGACCGCGGCGGCCTACATATCCCCCGTGGCCGACCGCGTCTTTGGAGCGCTGCTCTTCCTGCCGGTCCCGGCGGTCCTGTGGCTGTTCACGCGGACGCCGATCGGGGCGGCGGGGTCGCTCGTTCTGGGAGTCGCGCTGATGGTCACGCACCGGCTCTACGCGCGCCCGTTCGCGCTGCGTCGCGCGGCCCGGAGATGCCTCTGGTGCGGCGGCGGCGCGTCGGGAGGTCCGGGATTCGACGTCGCCGAACCGATCGGGAGCGGCCCGTGGCGCGCCTGCACCGGCGGGCACCGCGAGCGTCTCGATCGGGTCCTCGGTTGGGCCGACCGGCGGACGTGGCTCCTCCGCGCCGGGATCCTCGGCACCCTCGCGCTCTACCTGCCGGCGATGCTGTTCGCGGGGACGGGACGCCTCGGTCCCGTGACCGGCGCCGACGCCGCCGCGCTGTTCAAGCTCGGCGTGAGTCTCACGGTGCTCCCGCTCGGCTGGCTCGCCCCTTGGCGCGGGGTGCCGCGCCCGGGCGGCGCCAGCTCCCCGTTCCCCGTCCACGTCCAGGCGCTGATCGGGACTTGGGCCACGCTCTGGTTGTTCCGCCTCGTCGGTCTCGTCTGGCTGGTCCAGGCTGCGTGGCACCTCGGCGCGAGGATTCTGCGATGAGGCGAGCGGCGATGGCGTCCCTCTGCCTCGTCGCCGCCGCGGCCGGCTGCTGCGGCGGCAAGGAGCCCGTGGTCCGGCGCGCCGCATCGCCCGTCGTCGGGGCCCAGCCGTCGCCGTACCCGGTGAGCGCACGCGGCGGGACGCCTGCGACCGGCCCGGGGAACCGGTACAACGACTGCGAGCGGATCTACTGCCTCGCGCACGGCGAGAACTTCTTCGTCGACCACTTCCTCGCCGGGCACACCGGCTGGATCCTGCACGACGCCCGCCGCGGCGACGTATTCGTTCCGCGGTACCGCACCGAGGGGCCGGCGTTCCCCGACGCGGGCGGCGCGGCGCTCCTGCTCTGCGGAAGTCACGTCCACCCCTATTTCCTCGGCCGCGAACGGGGGCCGGTCCACCGCACGGGGTACAACCGCACGCTCGGTTACGGTCGCGACCACTTCGCCGCGTACGGGACGCGGCTCGACCCCTGCTGCATCAACGGGCTCGGCTGGGGGTTCCTCCACTCGGCGAACCCCCGGCTCTTCGCGTTCCACGACCTCGGCCCGTACCGCGACCAGCCCGAGATCGGCTGGCACCGCCCCTTCGCCGCGCGTCCGAGGTGACGCCGCCTCTCGAAGCCGAAGCGGTGTCGCGGTGTCCCCACCGCAGCCAGGCCCTTTCGTCTTGTCGATCCGCCGAGGCGAGGGATAGACTGCACCGATGAAGCTCGCTCGGAGACGAGATTGAGATGACGGAGCCGAAGCGCGCGGTGGAGCGGGCGGTCCTGTCGGTCCTGGCGTGCGCCGCGGTGGCCTTTTTCTTCCTGCCGCTCTTCCGGTTGCAGGTTCCCATCAAGCACGACCGGACCGTGCGCGGCCCGGACCTGGTGACCGAGGCGACCCGAGTGGTCCGGGACCTCCGCACGGAGGCCGAGACCGCGACCGACGACGCCGGGGATCAGGAGGCGGCCGCGGAGAAGGTCGCCGAGAGCCCGATGGCCCGCCGGACGCCGCCCGCCGTGCGCCTCACCTGGCTCCTCGCGCTCTGGCTCCTCGGATCCACCGCCTGCGCGGCGGTCGTGCCGCTCCTCGCGATCCGGGGGGCTCGCGGCGCGCGAGCGCTCTCGGCCGCGGGAGCGGTCCTCGCCCTCGCGGCGCTCGTCCACATCTCGCTGATCAACTGGCAAGTGCACGGGATGTTCGCGGACCCCGGAGGGCGCCACGGCTTCCACCCGCTCGACAGCCTCCGGGACCGCGCCGCGAGCGGTCTCGTCGCCCGCTTCGAGATGCAGCCCGGCGCCGGCCTGTACGGGATGGCGGGCTGCCTCGCCGCCGCCGTCGCCGCCACCACGCTGATCTCCGCCGCGCGGCGGGTCCCGTCCGAGCCGACCCCACCCTGACCCGGTCAGCTTCCCTTCCGGTCCTCCGGCGCCTTCTTCTCACCGGTCTTCGGCTTCTTCTCGTCGGCCGGCTTGTTCTTGCTCTCCGCGGCCTTCTCCTTGCGCTCGCGCTCCTGCCGCTTCTCGAGCAGGAGCTTCTCGCGCTTCGTCTGCTCGTCCATCGCGCGCCGCTCGTCGTCCTGGCGCTTCTTCAGCTCCTCGGGGGGGGCACTCGCCGGGGCGCTCTTGGCCTCCGTCTGATGCCGGCGCCCGAGCGCCGAACGCTCCGCCGCGTGGCGGCGCTCCAACTCGCGAGCCTCCGCCTGCTGGCGGCGTAGCACCTGCTCGGGAACGGCGGCCGGGGTCTCGGCCGCGGCGCGGGGCGGTGGACCCGGGCGCGCGGCCCGCTGCTCGCGCTGCGGCTCTTCGGGGCGCCGCGGGGGCGTCTGCGGCGTCCCTACCGCGAGGTCGGGCGCCGCGCGCCCGGGCGAGCCGCCCTCGTTCCGGACGGCTCCGCGCGGCGCGCGGGACGGCGGGGGATCCTTCATGGCCGGGCGGAACACGTGGAGATCCTGGCCGACCCACTTCGAGTGGCGATCCTTCCCGGGGGCGCCCTCGTCGACGATCTTGACCGGGGCGACGCGGCGGTGGCTCTCCCGCTCGATCTCCGCCACGTCGATGCCCCGGACCACGACACGATTCCGGACGACGGCGTAGTTGGTTTCATTTCGCGTGACCCGCGCCAGCGTGACGTTGCGGGCGACCGGTGCGATCCTCACGCCGATCCTCGGGTCGAGGATGTCGCGCTCCTCGACGAACCCCCACCAGAACGGCTGGATGATCACGTCCAGATCGACGCCGCCCAGATCGAGGCCGATCCCCGCCCTGAAGACGGCCCGGGGAGGAAGCGGCGCCCAGCCGACCCAGCTGTCGCCGTGGCGCCACGCGACCCACGCCGGCGCCCACTCGTGGCCGGGCACCCAGACCCATCCGCGATCCGAATCGAAGAACCAGCGGCCGTAGTGGCAGGTCGCCCACCCCCACGGCTCGTCGGACTTCCAGAACCACCCGTCGTCGGTGTAGATCCAGTGTCCCACCGTGTAGGGGCGCCAGGCCGGGTCGACCGTCGAGGGATCCCAGACCCAGCCGTAGGGATCCTGCCAGAACCACTCGCCGTACGGCGCCAGGCCGTCGTAGAACGCCCCGAAGTCGTCGTCGGCCGCCGCGTCCGGAACGGCGGGGGGCGGAGGTGGAGGCGGAGGCGGCATGTCGACCCGCCTCGCGGGCCCTTCGCGGACCGCCACCACGCACGCGCCGCAAAACACCATCAGCCCGACGAAGGCCGCGAGTCCCAGGAGCTTCCACAGCGGAGTTCGCATGATCCTCCTCATTCCCCTCGTGACGCGGCTAATATAGCTCCTCGACAACGGAGAATGCTCCGGGGGAGGAGAACGTGAAGAAGGTGGATCCGACCAGCCTGGCCGTCCGGCCGTTCGAGCTGCTGGACCTCGAGTGGGCGCTTCTCGTCGCGGGCAGGGAACGCCCGAACCCGATGACGGTCTCGTGGGGCGGGCTCGGCACCCTTTGGCAGCGCCCGGTCGTCACCGTCTACGTCCGGCCGACGCGCCACACGTTCTCGCTCCTCGACGCGCATCCCGAGTTCACCTTGAACTTCCTCCCGGAGTCCCGGCGCGAGGCGATGGACGTGTGCGGGACGCGATCCGGGCGCGACCTCGACAAGTGGCGCCTGGCCGGGATCGAGAAGGTCCCGTCCGAGCGCGTCGCGGTCCCTCGCGTGGAGGGCGCCGAGCTGTCGCTCGAGTGCCGGGTCCTGTCCACCGTCGACGTGGACCCGTCACGATTCCTGGACCCGGAGATCGAGGAACTGTACCCGCAGCACGACTACCACCGGCTGTTCTTCGGCGAGGTGCTCGCGGCCTGGGCCGAGGAGCGGTTCGTGGCGGGCCGGGGCGGCCGATAGCCGTGGGCCCGCTCAGGAGATCGACTCGACGAAGCTCGCCCAGGGGGCCGGAGGGAGGAGGAGGCGAATCCCCATGCCGGCGGGGCGGCGCCCTTCGGGCCGGCGGCGGCTCCACATCACGAGGCCGCGGAGATGCATCGTGCATCCGCGGACCTCGACGAGGATCCTGAGGGGCGACCCCGCCTCGCTCGGCGACGCGGCCGCGATGAACATCCCCTCCGCCGACACGTTCGCGGTCGCGCCGAGATCCGAAGCGCGCAGCTCGCCGTACCGGACCGGGAGGGCGACTCGCCACCGCTTTCCGGCCAGGTTCGAGGAGGACGGCTTCGCAGGGAACTCGAATCGCTCGGCCGCCGTCGCGACCTGCACCAGCATCCCCCGGGCGGCCGACGGCCGCCGCGCGCAATGGCCCTGGATGAAAGCGACCGCCTGCCTCTCGGCCTCCTCAGCGGTGTCCGAGACGAACTTCAGGGTCGTCCGCCCTCCCGGCGCCGTCCACAGCACGTTCGGGTAGGTCACGATTCGGGCGCGCCACCGTCCTCGGGTTCGGGCGATCAGGACCCCGACGTCTTCGGTCCCTCGCGCCGTCCTGACCCGCATCCTCGCGCCCGGCCTCTCCGGACCCGCCGCCGGGGCGTCACCGGGACATTCCGACGACGACTCGTGAAGGATGCCGCAAGACTCGCAAGCGCCGTGCATCGTGCCCCCGCCCTGCGCCGGCCGGGATCCGCCTCCTCGACGGACCGACGGCGCGCGCCCACGGCGGTGACGCGCAAGGTCCATGCCGGGATCGCGCACCGCGAGATCTCGCCTCGGCCCGGCATTCGGTCCGCCCGGCCGTCACGGACTCGCACCCCGCGTTTCGATACCGTGATCCGGAAAGCACCGCGCTCGACCGCGAGCGCTCAGGAGCGCGGGCGCGGCGGGCGGCTCACCGCGGCCAGCCTCACCGGCGGACCGGGAAGCATACCCACCAGGATCTCCCCCGCGTCGTTTGCCGGGCCGAGACCCATCGCGCCGCCGTCGAGCGTCAGCCTGACGTAGCCCGCTCCCAGCTCGCTCCGGTAGACGAGCGGCGCGCCATTCCAAGCGGAATCCAGGCGGAAGAGCGTCGTGAAGGCCCACGGGAACATGCTGTAGGGCCCGGTCAGCACCACCGTCCGCGCGCCGCCCCGGACCATCCGGACCGCCTGGCCGGCCACCTCGACCTGGTTTCCGATGGTGGGCCCGTACGTGGGCGACAAGTCGCCGCCGTTGCGGTGCAGCGCAAGCGAGAGGTCGAGCAGCAGCACGGTCATGACGGCGAGGTAAAGACCGAAGACGATCCGCGCGATCAGGAACTTCCAGACGGCACGTCCGCACAGCAGCAGCAGCAGTAGCACTCCGCAGGCGCTGCCGGCATAGAAGTGCGGGTGGAGCTGCCGGCGCAGCACCACGAACATCAGGAGCGCGAAACCGAAGATCGACAGCCCGAGCGCCGCGGCCCGGCGAGCGCCGTCCGCCTCGTCGCGGGACGCGCTTCGTCGGCGCAGAAGCAGCCACCCGGCGATCGCGATGCCCGCGAGGACCGCAGCGATCGCCGACCCCGAGACGAGCGCGAGAGCTTCGCGCGTGGAGCCGTTCAGCAGCCCCGCATTCGCCGAGAGAGTCGGATCGTAGTACTCGTGGAATCCCAGGAAGGAGAAGATCCCGCCGCTCGTCAAACCGGCCCCGAGCGCCGATCCGAGGGACGTGTGCTCTCCCCGTCCGAACTGGACGACGTGCACGACGTACCACGCGTAGGGAACGCACAGGACCGCTCCCGCCACGACGGCGGGCAGAGCCCGGCGCCACTCGCGGAGCAGCCAGCGGCCGTCGAGCCAGAGCAAGCAGAGCGAGAAGCCGGCCAGCGTCGGCAGGCTCATGAGGTGGATCCCTGCCAGTGCCGCCAGCGGCAGCACGACCGCAAGCAGCCGCCAGCCGGAGCGCCGGCGGCCGAACCCGAGATAGGCCGCCACGGCCCAAACCGAAACCGGGATCTGGAAGACGAGATCCCACAGCATGCGATCGTAGAGCCAGAGAAAGGGCGAGACCGCGACGGTCAGCGCGAGCCACCGGCTCGCGCCGACCCAGCGGCAGATGAGCAGGACGCCTGCCAGGGTGGCCACGAAGGACAGCAGGGACTTCAGGAGCACGATCGCGACCACGTCGTGGGTCGCCATCAGCGCGATCTGGTAGAGCCAGGTCGGCAGCGGCCCGTAGCGCACACCGACCGTGCCGAGCGCCCCCTCGGTCGCGAGGCGGTCGGTGCGATCGGCGTCCAGCGCGGCGTGCAGCAACGCGGGCTCGTCGTTGATGAAAGGCGCGTCGCCGGGCCACATCAGGTGTAGGCGGAGGCACGCCGCGACGGCGAACCAGAAGAGCCCGGTCACCCACGCTTCCCGGCCGCGCGGTCGGAGCCGCACCTCACTTCCCCCACAGCGCCCGAACGGCTTCCGCGAGTCGGCGGTATTGCGCGACGTCGTTGTAGAGCTGAGCCGAGACCCGGATCAGGCGGCCACCCCCCGAAGGCCGCGGGAAGAGCCAGGTCTCGATCCGGTGACGCTCGAAGAACCGATCCATGAGTCCGTCGGGGTCGAGCGCTTCGGCATCGGAGCCGGGCCGGGGTGGAGGCAGCGGGATCGAGGCCATCGACCCGATCATCGAGTCGGGGCAGGCGGGCGCGACGCCGAAGGCGCCGGAGACGATGTCGCGGGCCGACAGGCAGAGTTCGTGGTTGCGGGCCATGACCGCCGTCCACCCGCCGCGGAGGAGGCCGCCGAGGAAGCGGATCGCCTCGGGGATCGCGAGCCACGGTGCCGGGTCCCGCGTTCCCGTCCAGTCGAACTCCAGGCGGAACCGGGAGCGTCCCCTGAGGGCGGAGTCGTGGCCGTGACTGATCGCCAGGGGATGGACGCGGTCCTTGAGGTCGCGCCGCACGTGGAGGAAGGCGGCTCCCCTGGGCGCGCACAGCCACTTGTGGGCGTTTCCCGCGTAGTAGCCGGCCCCGAGCCCGTCGAGCTCGAGCGGGACCATCCCGGGCGCGTGCGCGCCGTCCACCAGCGTCTCGACCCCGGCGCGAAGCAGCTCCCGCACGAGCCGCCGGATCGGGAAGATCAGGGCGGTCGCGCTGGTGACGTGTTCCAGGAGGGCGAGGCGCGTCCTCGGCGAGACGCGCGCCAGCACGGCGTCCAGCACCGCATCCTCGCTCTCGATCGGGAACGGGACCGGCGCGATGACGACGACGGCCCCCGCCCGGGCCGCGGCGAACGCCAGCGCGTTCCGGCACGCGTTGTAGACGTGGTCCGTCGTGAGCAGCTCGTCCCCCGGCTCGAGCGGGAGCGACGCGAGGACCGTGTTGACCCCCGTGGTCGCGTTCGGAACGAACGCGAGATCGTCCGCCGCGGCGCCCACGAAGCGCGCCAGCTCCTCCCGCGCCGCGTCGAGGAGCGGCGTAAGGTCGCGCGCAAGGAAGCGGAACGGCTCGCGCTCGATCCGGCGCCTCACCTCCTCCGCGAACTCGACCACCGGGGCGGGGCAGGCCCCGAACGACCCGTGGTTGAGGTAGTCGATGCCGGGGTCGAGCGAGAAGCAGGACGCGAGGGAATTCACGAGGTCAGTCTACCAGCGGCGAAGCGGCTCACGCGGAGAGGCGGGACGTCCCCGTCTTCTCCTTCGCCTCGTCCTCGGTGTCGATGTCGAGAGCGAGCGACAGGCCGTCGAGGATGGGCAGCGAAGCGCGCCGGTCCGGGTGGCGCTCCCGGTGACGCCGCTTCACGAAGATGCTGCGCACCGCGTCCTCGAGGTCGGCGAGGGTCGCCCGCCCCCTGCGGAGCTTCAAGCTAGCCGCGATCCCGGCTCCGAGGGTGTCGCGCGTCAGGGTCGGGAGGCGGCCGCCGAGGAGGTGGAGGAGGTCCTGGACCAGGATGCCCCCGACGAGGCCCCCGACCGACACCACCAGTCGGTTCAGGGAACCAACTGCGCCCGACCACTGATCGAGCTTTGCTCGACTTGCCGAAAAGACGCTTGCGCGGCGACGCCGGACTTTTGCAGCTCGGCGTTCATCTGCGCGGTTTTCTGCCGCGCCTGATCGACCATCGCTTCGTAATTC
>JAIQFR010000011.1 GCA_020073205.1 Terriglobia bacterium | reverse complement strand
GGGAAGCTGTATACTGGCCGAGTGCCGCGTTGATCTGGTTGCCGGTAGCGTCGAACCTCGCCGTGCTGTTCACCGTCGAGAACTGAGTATGGTTAAAGGCGTTGTACGCCTCGCAGCGGAACTGCGTGTTCAGGCGCTCGCGGATGCGGAAGTTGCGGAAGAGTGAAATCTCCCAGGTGTTGATGACTCGTCCGCGCAACAGGTATTTGGCGGCGTTGCCGATGGCGCCTTGGGCCGGCAGCGCAAAGACGCCGGTCCGGAAGTACCGTGGTCGAAAGTGCGCTCGCCGGCGCGGGCAGGTTGGGATCGCCCGTGACCACATTGCGCGGTGTCAACGACGTCGTCCCGCTGATATCCGCGGCCGTTGCTGGGTGAAGTTGACCGTCATGGTAACGCCGCCGATGAAGCGCGTGATGCCGGTTAAATCGTCCATGTCCCCACCTGCACCCAACCGCTCGCCAGACCACTGCTGTCGTTGGCCCACAGCGAGAGATTCCTGGTGCCGGTATAGGCGGGCTTAAAGGTGAGCGACAGCGTCCAGGTGACGTTATTGCCTACGGTCGAGACCGAAGACCCCGAGGCATTCACCGTACATTGACTGTTCTGCAGCGTGCCGCCACTGCCCAGCGCTATCGGACCCAGTACTCCGGTGGCTGTGTCGTTCAACAAATACAGGGAACTCGATCCGGGCAGCAAGGTAACCTGGCAGTTGTTCACCCCGCTTGCCAATGAACCCGCCAGTAAATACAGGCTGGCCAGGTGGGTGGGGCCGTTCGGATCCGTCGTTGTAACCTGGATCGTCGCAGAGTATCCGCTCCCCGAGATTAACGGCACGGGAACCACCACCACGGGAGCTTGTGAAGGTACAGTCCATGTCCCGACCGCCACCCAACCGCTCGCCAGCCCGCTGCTATCGTTGGCCCACACCGATAAGTTCCTGCTGCCCGCATAGGAGGCGCTAAAGGTGAGCGACAGCGTCCAGGTGATGTTATTGCCTGCGGTGGATGACGACGACCCCGAAGCATTCACTATACATTGACTGTTTTGCAGAGTGCCGCTGCTGCCCGGCGCAATCGGACCCAGTGCTCCGGTGGCAGCGTCGTTCAACAGGTACAAAGCGTTCCCGTGCGTGTCGCCCAGGACCTGGAATTCCACGTGCCTCGGGTCCGGCAGGTACTTCTCGAGGTAGACGTCGGGGACGCCGAAAGCGGCCCCGGCCTCCGAGCGCGCAGCATCGAGCATGCGCCCCATCTCGGCGGGCGTCGGGACGATCCGCATTCCCCTGCCGCCGCCACCCGCGGAGGCTTTGATCAGCACCGGATATCCTATCTCCGCCGCCAGCGTCGCCGCCTGCTCCTCGTCCTGCACGATCCCTTCGCTTCCCGGAAGGACCGGCACCCCCGCTTCGATCATCGTCCGGCGCGCCTCCGCCTTGTCCCCCATCCTGCGGATGACGTCGGGCCCCGGGCCGATGAACGTGAGGCCGCACTCGCGGCACACCTCCGCGAACTGCGCCGACTCCGCCAGGAAGCCGTAGCCGGGGTGGATCGCCTCGGCGCCGGTGATCTCGGCAGCCGAGATCACCGCCGACACGTTGAGGTACGACTCCTTGTTGGCGGGCGGTCCGATGCAGACGTCCTCGTCCGCGAAGCGCACGTGCAGCGAGTCGGAATCCGCGGTGGAGTGGACCGCCACCGTCTTGATCCCGAGCTCGCGGCAGGCCCAGATGATCCGGAGCGCGATCTCGCCCCGGTTGGCGATCAGGATCTTCCGGAACACGTTCCTTCCGAAGGAGTCGGGAGAGCGACTCCCCGCATCAGGCCATCGGCCTCAGCTTGAACAGCCTCTCGCCGTACTCCACGGGTTGCCCGTTCGCGACGAGGACCTCCACGACCTCCGCATCGATCTCGCTCTCGATCTCGTTCATGAGCTTCATCGCCTCGACGATGCAGAGCACCTGCCCCTTGGCGATCTTCCCGCCGACCTCGATGAAAGGGGGCGCCCCGGGACTCGGGGCGCGGTAGAACGTGCCGACGATCGGCGACGTCACGGTGATGAGCCCGTCGTCGACCGGCGAGGCGACGGCCGCGGCCGGGGGCAGCTTGTCCTGGGAGGCGGGGGCCGGCGGCGCCTCCTGAGGGAGCGCCCCGGCCGGCGGCTGGATCACCAAGGCGGGTGCCGATCCCGGGCCTTTGACCAGCTTGAGCTTGAAGCCCTCGCGCTCCAGCTCGAAGGTCGTGAAGCTGCTCCGTGAGATGACGTCGATCAGCTCGCGAAGTTCCTTGGCGTCCACGTGGTTCCCCAGAATCGGCGTCCGGATCCACCCTGCGAAGTCACGAGCCTACCACCGGGCGGCTTCGGGAGTCGAGAGGGGGACTGCGGCCGGAGGCAAGAGTCGAAGGTCCGGCCATCGGACGACGACGCGCGGCCCCCGTACGCCGCCGCGGGGGACCGGTCAGCCTTCGAGCTCGGGTTGGATCCGGCTCGCCGCCTTGCGGAGCTCGAACCGGGCGCGTCCGAGACTGCCGCAGGGAGCCAGGGCCATCAGCAATCCGTACTCCGGGGTGACCCTTCGGATCACGAGCGTCACGCTCGGGGCGTTGACGACCAACTCGGTCGGCTCCTCGATCCCCGCTTCCCGGTTCACCAAGCCGACTCGGCGAAGCAGGTCGGCGTACGACGCGACGACCAGATCCCAGGGGAGGTCGCCGCCGCCGCCGTCGCCGGCCACGATGATCCCATCCGACCCGATGAGCAGTGCGGCACGGGCTCCCTGGACGCTCGTGAGGAGCGCGGCGAGTGTTTCATCGAGCATCGTCCACCCTCCGGCTTCGGTCGATCCCGCGCAGGATCGCCTGGAGCCGCCGCGCGACCCGCTGCCCGCGAGGCTCGCCGGCGGCGCCCAGGATAACGCGGAAGCGACCGCGGAGCGCCGCGGGATCGGCGCCGACCGGCGGCGGCGCGATCTCATCGGGGACCTCGGAGGCCTCCCGCTCGGCGGTGGACGAGAGGCTGTCGAGGAGCGACCGGGCCTCGGAATCGTTCGGCCGGACGGAGAGGAGCGCCTCCAAGATCCTTCGCGCTCCCCGGACGTCCCCCTGCGAGACCCTCAGCCTCGCGTGGGTCACCGTGGCGAGGACGATCCCTCCACCGCTCTCCTCGGGCATGTCGCCTCCTCTTGAAACGCGAAACCCCACCGCCCTCACGGGGCGGCGGGGCTCGCGAGCGTCGGGCGCTCCACCCGTGCCGGTTACTTGGCCGGCGGGATGCAGCTGTTGACGGACACGGTCGCCCCGCCCGGAATATCGGGAAGGGACTCGATGCGCGTTCCGTCGACCGTCCGGCCGCGGAAGGAGATCTCCAGGCTCACCGTGTGCCCGCCCCGGTCCGAGGTCAGGACGCCGAGGAGGATCGGCGTGAGCGGCACCGTCTGCGTGGCGTTGGCCGGGATCAGCCCCGAGGTGCTCTCGACGATCGGACCCACGACGACGTCGTCGTCCCACACGTACGTCACCACGGCGCTGTCGATCGCCACGTCGGTGAAGGGACCCGCCGAGGCCAGCGTGGACTTGGGCGAGTCCCTGAGGGTCACCGAGATCGGAGGCGGAGCGGTGAAGACGCACGCCCCCAAGGCCGCGTTGTACGAGGACGTGACGGGCGGGATGATCGGGAACTGCGAGATCGACAGGATCACGTTCGGGCCGCTCCCGCTGTCCAACGAGTTGTTGGCGCAGGCTCCGAGGAGCAGGACGAGCCCGGCGGCGATCGCCACGGCAATGCTTCGATGGGCTGTACGCATGATCCGACCTCCCCTACGAAACCTTGAGGATCTTGGGAGTGATGAAAATCAAGAGCTCCCGGTTCTCGTTCGTGATGTTCTTCTGCTTGAAGAGCCATCCGAGCACCGGCAGCTTCCGGAACCAGGG
Source organism: Terriglobia bacterium (assembly GCA_020073205.1). Lineage (NCBI taxonomy): Bacteria > Pseudomonadati > Acidobacteriota > Terriglobia > Terriglobia bacterium. The sequence continues at coordinate 63,705 of JAIQFR010000011.1, read as the reverse complement.
AACGCCGACCTCGCTCGCGGCCTCGTTGATCGTGAAGATCCCGCCGATGACGGTGGTGCCGCCGTCGCTGATCAGGATCTTGGTCTGGGCGCGCTGCGTCCTGATGGGCGGAACGTCCCCGACGCGGTTGCCGAAGTCCGGGGAGTTGTTCTCCACCGAGACGTCCAGGATGATCGTGCCCTCGGCGGTGATCTGCGGCGTCACGCCCAGCTTGAGGGATGCCGACACGAACTCGACGTTGATCTCGGTGGCCGTGGTGTTCACCACCGGGATCCGGACGCCCTGCTCGATCTCGGCGCGCTCGTTGTTCTGGGTGGCGATCTTGGGCGACGAGAGGATGCGGCCGCGCCCCTCCGTCTCGAGGGCGTTCAGCGCCAGGTCCAGCGTGAACGAGTCCAGGACGTTTCCGAACTTGAACGCCAGGTTGCTCGCGCCGTTGGCGCCGGGAAGGTTCAGGCCGTAGTTCGCCGAGGCGTTGTGCGGGAAGGTGAGCGACGTGGCCGTTCCGCGCGTCGCGTCGGCGATCGCGGAGAACCCCCACTTCACGCCGAAGTCCTGGACGAACTCCCGCGACGTCTCGACGATGCGGGCCTCGATCATCACCTGCGGCGTCTCGGCGTCGAGGGTCGAGACCAGCCTGTCCAGAGGCTCGACCTTCTTCGGGATGTCGCTGATGATCAGGGTGTTCGTCCGCTCGTCCACGATCACCCGGCCGCGCGGCGACAGGATGCCGCCTTCCCGGATGACGCGCTCGACCTCCTTCGCCTTGGCGTACGACAGGGTGCGCGTGACGGTGGTCGGCTCGACCTCGAGCTCCTTCGCCTCCTTGAGCTGCTTCCTGCTGGCGGCTTCCGCCGCGAGCTTCTGCGTCGAGGCGATCCGGATGACGTTGTCCTCCATCACCTTGTCCAGGCCGTTGTTCTTCAGGATGATGTCCAGCGCCTGGTCCCAGGGGGTGTTGTCGAGGACGATCGTGACGCGTCCCTCGACGCTCGGGTCGAGCACGAAGTTCAGCCCCGAGAGCTCGTGGAACAGCCGGAACACCTGCTTGATGTCGGCGTCGACCAGGTTGAGCGAGAGGCGCTTGCCGCTGTACTGCGCCTGGTCCTTCGCGATGGTCTTCGTCTCGAAGGAGGGAGCGGCCGGCATCTTGGCCGCGGGTGCGGCAGCCGGCTGGCTGGACGCCGTGGCGGGCGTGGGCGGCGCCGGAGCCTCGGCGACCTTCACCGGTGCGGCCTCCAGCACGACATGGAGCGACTCGGGCGCGACCGACCCGGCGGGAGCGGGGGCCGCGACTTCGGCGGGCGCGGCCGGGGACGTCGCCGTAGCCTCGTTGGCCTTCACCGGCGCGGCCTCCAGCACGACCTGAAGCGATTCCGGAGCGACCGACCGTGCAGGAGCCGGCGCCGCGACGTCGGCCACCGGCGTCGGCGCGGGGGGCGCGGGGGCTTCCGCCGCCTTGGCCGGCACCGGGTCCGGAGCGGCAGGCGGGATCTCCCGCGGCTCGAGGCTCTTCGCCTCCACGGGAGCCTCGACCGGAGGCGGTGCCGGGGTGGGCGGAGCGGCGCTCGCCGCCTGCGCCGGCCGGACGTCCGCCGGGATCGAAGAGGCTCCGTCGAACGACACGACGAGGCTCGAGCCCTGCCGATCGATCCGGTAGGGAACCGTCTCGTCGAGATCGAACACCACCCGGGAGACCGGCGACGGCTCGGCGCGGTATTGCCCCGCACGGACCCGTGTCAGCCCGCCCTTCCCCACCGCGATCTGGCGGGTCGAGAGCCGGCTCACCACCCCGGGCAGGTCCAGGACCAGCCGACTCGGCCGCTCCAGGACCTGGGGCTCATAGGAGAGCGCCCCATCCCCGGACAGCGTGACGACGGGATGCCCGCCGGAGTCGGTGGAGACCTCCACGGCCTTGAGGTTGTGCGCCCCTACCGGGCCCGCGGCGGACGCAAGCGTGGAAACGCCGTCCCCTGCCGCGGACGGACCCGCAGCGAGCAACAGCGCGGCCAGCGCCGCCACGATCAACATGCCGTGCTTACTCATTGGCCTTTTCCTCCTCCAGCGGGACCAGCCTCTTCACGACGTCCCGGTAGGGCTTGATCAGCCGGGGGTCGTCAACCTGCTGGCGGAAGGTGACGGTTCCGGCCTTGGGATCCACGGCGATGAGCGTGCCGTCGTAGACCTCGTCGCCGACCCTCAGGAAATAACCCTTGTTGTCCGACCCCATGAACAGGGTCATATCGCCGCCCGACGGGTCTCGAACGAGACCCACCAGGACGATCTCCGAGACCAGCATCCCGGCGACCCCACGCGGCCGCGGGCCCTTCCTCTTGATCGCCAGGTCTTCGTACAGCGAGCGGAACGGGTCCCGGCGCCCGGCGGGGTCGTACGAGAACCGCTGGCCGCTCAGGATCTGCTCCTGCTGTCGCAGGATCGTCTCGACGGTCTGGTTCCCCTCCGCCTCGGCGCGCTTCGCCTCGCCGGCGGCGGCCGTGTCCGTCGGGTTCTGCGGTGGGGCCGGGGCTTCCTGCGCGAGCGCGGTGAACGTCGCCGTCACCGCCAGGGTGAGGCCCGCCGCCGCCAGGATCCGGCCCAGGTCTCGACGGTTCATTTCTTGGCCTCCTCGACCTTCTCGGTCGGTGGCTCCTCGTAGACGAACGTCGTGGCCGTGAAATTGGCGCGGATCGTCTTATCGCCTCCGCCGGGCAGCGCCGCGAGACGGAGGTTGTCGACGTTGATGATCCGCGAGTACTTGCTCACCCGGTCCAGGAAGATGCCGAGATCGTGGTAGCGTCCGACGACGTCCATCTCGATCGGAAAGACCTTGTAGAAGTCCACCGGCTTCAGGTCGCCGGGCCCGAACGACTTCAGCCCGAGGTTGGACTGGTCGGTCATGTTCTTGATCCAGCGGAGCAGATCGCCCGTCTCCGGGCCGGTCGGGAGGATCTGCTGGATGTCGCCGAGCTTGCGCTGGAGGTTGTTGATCTCCCGCTCGAACTCGGGGAGCTTCTGCTCGATCGCCTGCCCTTCCCGGATCTGCCGCTCCTTCTCGGTGTAATCGGCTCGAATCCGCTGGATCTGCTCGCCCATGTTCTTCAGGCCCGGCATGACCCAGTAGGCGACGCCGACGAGCAGCGCGGCGAGCACCACCATCATGAGAACCTGTGCGTAGAACGGCAGTTTCTGCATCGCTTCGACTCCCCGTCACGCGCCGAACCGGGCGGCCGTCCGTCGGTGGGACGGGCGCGACCCGGAGGCGCAACGCGGTGCTCGGTAGAGAAGCCGTCTCATGGTGACGCGATCAACCCTGCGGCGCGGGTGCGGCCGCTTCCTTGGGCGATGCGAACTTGCACGACAGGCTGAAGGAGACCCCCTGCGGCACCTCCGAGGTCTTCCCCAGAACCACGCTGGTGAAGTAACCCGAGGCGGCAAGGTTGTCGTAGAAGTTCGACACCGCGGTGTAGGTGGTGGCCCGGCCCGTGATGCTGATCTGGTTCTGAACGGCGGACATCGAGTCCAGCCAGAGGAAGTCCGGCAGGTTCTTGGAGATCTGGTCCAGGATATGGACCGGCACGGACTGCTTCTTCTTGAGTTCGGTGATCAGGTTGATCTTCCGCTCCAGGAGCTCCTTCTGCTTCTTGAAGTACTCGGCCTTCTTCCGGACCTCCTGCAGCCGGGTCAGTTCGACCTCCGCGGCGGCCTGCTTGGCCTTCCAGGTCCTGAGCTCCGAGGCGCGGACCCACCACCAGCTGCCGGCCACGATGACGCCCAGGATCAGGACCCCGGCGAGGAGCAGATTCTGCGTACCCCCGAGCCCGTCGAACTTGAGGGACGACGGGGTCTTCGCCTTGACGGCCTTCTTCTCGGCCAGCAGGTTGATCTTGATCATGGGCTCAATCCCCCATGCGTCGGAGCGCCAACCCCACGGAGACCGAGGCGGTGGGCATCATCTCGTTGATCATCTCGGGCGCGGCCTCGCGTCCCGCGGGAGGGATCTTCCGGAACGGGTTCAGAATCTCGACCTGGGTGTGGAGCCGGTCGCCGAGCGACTCCTTCAGGTGGACCACCTGGGAGGCACCCCCGGTGAGGTACAGCCGGTCCAGAGGCTCGTCGGCGGCGGAGATCTGCTTGAAGAAGTCCAGGGTCTTCTGGATTTCGCTGCCGATGTCCTCGTTCACGGCCGAGAGGATCGGGAGGATCCTCTCGTAAGGGACCCCTTCGATCTCGTCGCCCCTCTTCAGCCGCTCGGCCTGCTCCGCGGAGAGGTTCAGCTCCTTCTGGATCGCGTCGGTGTACTGGTTCCCGCCGATGTTGATGTCCCTCCAGTACACGGAGGTCCCGCCGTGCAGCACGGTGATCGAAGCGACCGCCGCTCCGAGGTCCACAAGCGCGATCACCTGGTGCGGCTCGAACTCGTAGTTGACCTCGAACGCGTTCTGGAGGGCGAACGCCGCGATGTCCACCGTGATCGGGTTGAGCCCGGCCTGGCTGATCACGGCGGCGTAGTCGTTGATCTTGTCCTTCTTCGCGGCGGCGAGGAGCACGTCCATGTTCCCCTCGCCCGAGAGGCTCGAGCCCTCCAGGATCTGGTAGTCGAGGTTGACGTCCTCGATCGCGAACGGGATGTACTGCTCCGCCTCCCAGTGGATCGACTCCGCCAACTCGGCCTCGCCCATGGTGGGGAGGCTGATCCGCTTGACGATCACCGAGTGGCCGTACAGGGCCGTCGCGACGTCGAGGTTTCGGATGCGGAGGCGCTGGAACAGCCGCTGGACGGTCTCAATCACGAGTTGGGAGTCCATGATGGCGCCGTCCACGATGGCCTCGGCGGACAGCGGCTCCCAGCCCAGCTTCGCCAGCTGGTACCCCCGGCCCTTCCCCATGTCCTTGAGTTCGACCACCTTGATGGAGCTGTCACCGATGTCGAGTCCGACCAGGTTGCGGCTGCGTCCGAAGAGCATGTTCGCCCTCACCACCTTCTCGAGGCCCGAAAACCCGGAACCTCAAGTAGGACTTTAAGCTAGGTCATCCGTTCCGAATGAGTCAAGCGGAAACGACCCCCGCTCTTCGCGCCGGCCTCCCGGCGATCCCTCGGGTCATCTTCGGACCGTTTCGTTCCTGCCATCCACGTTTGTCCTGCTCCGCCGCGTTGTGAGAACGGCGAGGCCTTCCGGGTTTTACGGACCTTCCGGATAACGGCCGAGGGTGTAATATAGATGCGCGCGGGACGAAAGCAACCATGTGCCCCAGCCGCGGCCGCCAAGCGGGATCAGTTGGTCTCGATGGCGAAGCGGCTCGCGGCTCGCGGGGCGTCCGGGGCGTCGACGCGAAGGTGGGGGCGGCGGTTCTCGCGGACCACCGGCCCGGCACCGGGGGATCCTTGACACGAGCCCCGGGCTCCAATAGCATGCGGGTTTCGCGCGGCGGCTCTAGCGGGCAGCAGCCTGGCTCTCCGAGGACAAGCGATGGCTCGAGTGTGCGAGATTTGCGGCAAGAAGACGGTCTTCGGGCGGAACGTGTCGCACGCCCACAACGTCACGTCCCGCAAGTACCTCCCGAACCTGCAGGAGGTGCGCGTGATGACGGAGCGGGGGGGGACGAAGCGGATGAGGCTGTGCACCCGCTGTCTCCGCAACGGCACGATCCGGAAGGCCGTCGGCTAGCGATCCGCGCGCGCCGGCACCTTCGCGCGCGGGGCGCGGCGGTTTCGCCGGTCAATCCACCAAGGCCACGGCATCGATCTCGACGCGGGCGCCCCGCGGTAGCCGCGACACCTCGACACAGACCCGCGCCGGCGGCGGTGAGGGCACGAGTTCAGCGTACACGCGATTCACCCGCTCGAAATCGTCGAGGTCCGTCAGGTAGACCGTGGTCTTGACCACACGGTCGAGACCGCTTCCGGCAGCTTCGAGGATCGCTCCGACATTGCGAAGCGCCTGACGGGCTTCGGTCTCCACGTCCCCCGGAACGATCGCCCCGGTGGCCGGATCGAGCGGAATCTGTCCCGACACCCACACGGTCCCACGGGCCCTCACCGCCTGCGAGTACGGCCCCACCGCCGCCGGGGCCCGATCCGTCCGCACCGTCTCCCGCATGTCCCCTCCCCGCCCCCGACCTGAGCCGTCGCGTCGCGCGGGCTCAGCTCAGGACGCGATCCACCTGCCGCACCCCGCCGATCCTCCGGATCCGGTCCATCACGCGCTGCATCTGCTGACGATCGGTCACCGCCAGCACGAGGCTCACCCTCGCATCGCTCCCCTCGAACGTCTTGGCATCCATGTTCTTGACATTGCTCTTCTCGTCGGCGATCGCCGACAGGATCTTGGCGAGGACTCCCGGCCGGTCGTCCACCCCCAGCACCAGCCTGACGTCGTAGACGGACGCGGCGCCCTGCGCCGTGTCCCATTCCACGTCGATCCGCCGCTCGGAGGCGAACAGCAGGCGGGTCACGTTGGGACACTGGACGGAGTGGACCGACACCCCTTTCCCCCGCGTGATGTACCCGACGATCTCCTCGCCGCGGACCGGGTTGCAGCACCGCGCGAGGACGACCATGACGTCGTCCATGCCGCGGACCTTGATCCCCCGGTCGGCGAGTCCCAGCGCCCGCTTCACGACCCTCGCGACGACGCCGTCGGTCCGGGGCTGGAGCTCGGACGGGGGTACGACGGCGGCGACCAGCGCGTGCGGCGCGACCTTGCCGTACCCCACCGCCGCGAAGAAGTCCTCGAGGTCCGCGAGGCCGAGCTTGCGCAGTGCCTCGGCCACCCGGCCGTCCTCGGCGGCCGCGCGCAGCGAGAGCTTGTACTTGCGGAACTCGCGGTCCACCAGCTCGCGCCCCAGCGCCTCCGAGCGCGCCCGATCGTTCGCCTTGAGCCAGGCCCGGATCTTGCTCCGCGCCCGGGTCGTCCGGGCCAGCGCGAGCCAGTCGCGGCTCGGGTTGTGGCCGGGCTGGGTCATGATCTCGACGATGTCGCCGTTCTGGAGCTGGCTCCTCAAGGGAACGATCCGCCCGTTGACCTTGGCCCCGACGCAGTGGTGGCCGACCTCCGTGTGAATCGCGTAGGCGAAATCCACCGGGGACGCCCCCCGCGGGAACGAGAGCACCCTTCCCTTGGGGGTGAACGTGTAGACTTCCTCCGGGTAGAGGTCCACCTTGACCATTTCGAGGAACTCCCGGGGGTCCTTGAGATCCTGCTGCCACTCGAGGAGCTGCCTGAGCCACGCGACGCGGTCCGAGTCCTGCCCGGAGAGGCGCCCACCCTCCTTGTAGTGCCAGTGCGCGGCGATCCCCTCCTCCGCGATGCGGTGCATCTCGTGGGTCCTGATCTGCACCTCGAACGGCTGTCCCTTGTCGGTCATCACGGAGGTGTGGAGGGACTGGTACATGTTCGGCTTGGGCATCGCGATGAAATCCTTGATCCGCCCGGGGACCGGACGCCACTCGGAGTGCACGATCCCCAGCGCGCCGTAGCAGTCCTTCACCGACGACGTCAGGATGCGGAAGGCCACGTAGTCGTAGATCTGCTCGACCTCGATCCGCTGCCGCTTGATCTTGCGCTGCATCGAGGCGGTGCTCTTGATCCGGCCGCGGATCTCCGCCTCGATCCCCGCCTGCTCGAGCGCCGCCGCGAGCTTCGCGCGGATTTCCTCGATGAAGTCGCCGGTGACCTTCCGCCGGGCCTCGAGCGCCTCGGTCAGCGCGCGGTGGGCGTCGGGCTCGAGATGCTGGAACGCGAGGTCTTCGAGCTCCGTCTTGATCCGGCCGATCCCCAGCCGGTTCGCGATGGGGGCGTAGATCTCGGACGTCTCCCGGGCGATCCTCTCCCGGCGTACCGGGTCCAGGAACTCCAGCGTCCGCATGTTGTGAAGACGGTCCGCGAGCTTGACGAGAATCACGCGGATGTCGTCCACCATGGCCAGGATCATCTTGCGGAGGTTCTCGGCCTCCGCCTGCTCGGCGGATGCGAACTGGAGCTTCGAGATCTTGGTGACCCCGGCGACGATGTGGGACACGTCCTCGCCGAAATACTCGCCGACCGTGTCGATGGAGGTGAGGGTGTCCTCGACGACGTCGTGGAGGAGCCCGGCGACGAGGCTCGACGTGTCCAGGCGCAGCTCCGCCAGCGTGTACGCGACCTCGAGGGGGTGGGTGAGGTACGGCTCGCCGGACTGCCTAACCTGGCTCCGGTGCTCGCGGGCGGAGAAGACATACGCCCGCCGCAAGAGCCCGAAGTCCGCGCCGGGATTGTACTCCTCGACGCGCTCCAGGATGTCCTCGAACCGCCGCACCATGGGGCCGTCGTCCTCCCGCTCGGGGGATTATAGCGAGCGGGCGAGCGCGGTGCGGGTCGTCCCGCCGGGGCTCAGGAGGCCCGGACCTTCCGGGCGCCCGGCCGGGCCCCGGTGGCCGCGAACTTCCCCTTCTTCTTGAAGTAGTGCTTCCAGACGACAAGGATCGGGCTGGCGATGTAGATCGACGAGTAGGTCCCGACGATGATCCCGATCGTCATGACGAACGAGAACGGTCGGAGCGCCTCGCCGCCCAGCGCGAGAAGGGCCACCACGACAACCCAGGTCAGGCCGGACGTGATGATGGTCCGGCTCAGCGTCTGGTTGATCGAGTCGTTGATGAGGCCGATCAGGTCCTCGCCCCCCCGGAGCTTCAGGTTCTCCCGGATCCGGTCGAACACGACGACGGTGTCGTTGGTCGAGTAGCCGACGAGGGTCAGGAACGCCGCGACCACCGGAAGGCTCATCTCGTAGCCGGAGAGCGAGAAGAGCAGCAGGGACACCGCGGTGTCGTGGACCAGGGCCACCACCGCCGCGAGCCCCCACTGGAACTCGAACCGGAACCAGATGTAGGCCAGCATCCCCACCATCGAGCCCAGGATCGCCAGCAGCGCCTTCTTGACGAGCTCGCGGCCGATCGCGGGGCCGATGTAGGACTCGCTCCGCACCGCGAAGGGACCGGTGAAGGCCCGCTGGCGCAGGACCTCCATCGCCGGGGGCTTCATTCCCGGCACCCCCGCGAGGTCGTCCACCGATCGGAAGATCGCCTTCTCCTTCCGGGCCTCCACGATGCCCGCGGCGATCTTCTGTGCATCCTCGCGGGCCAGGTCGGGCGAGGATTCGAGGAGGGTCTTGAGCGAAGACTCGTCGGCGTTGTTGAGGTCGACCCCGTGGGACTCGATCCGCCGCCTCACGTCCTCGGCCCTGAGGGCCGTGACCACCTTCGGGGTGAGGTTCTCCTCCTTCACCGCGGAGACCAGGCCCAGCCGGATGTAGACCTCGTTCTCCTCGGGCTTCCCGATGGTCGTCACCAGGTGGTTCGTGAACCCCGCGCGGTCCAGCTCCGACCGTATCGCGCCGAGATTGGGCGAGGTCGCGTACTTGACCTGCACCTCGGTCCCGCCGGTGAACTCGATCCCCATCTTGATGCCGTGGATCGGCACGACGATCGCCGAGCCCAGCACCACCGCGATGGACAGCCCCACCCAGAGGCTGCGCTTTCCCATGAAGTCGATCTTGGGATTCCTGAAGATCTGCAGCACGACCCACTCCCGGCTCCGCGCGTGGAGCCCTCCGGCATCAGATGCTGAGCGACTCGACCGGCCGGCCTTCTCCCAGCACCAGATCGAAGATGACCCGCGACACGAAAACGGCCGTGAACATCGAGAAGATCAGCCCGACGGTCAGCGTGACGGCGAAACCCTTGACCGGCCCCGTCCCGTAGGTGAAGAGGAAGAACGAGGAAACCAGCGTGGTCACGTGGGTGTCCACGATGGTCATGAAGGCCCGGCTGAATCCGAGGTCCACGGCCGAGCGCACGGTCTTCCCCAGGTGCAGCTCCTCCCGGATCCTCTCGAAGATGAGGACGTTGCTGTCCACCGCCATGCCCACCGTGAGGATCAGCCCCGCGATCCCGGGGAGCGTGAGGGTCGCCTTGAAGTACCCCATCGCTCCCATGACCAGCACCACGTTCAGCATGAGCGCCACCACCGCGTTGATCCCGGAGCCGCGGTAGTAGACCAGCATGAAGAGCATCACTCCCACGAAGCCGACGAGCGAGGCGACGATGCCGGCCTTGATCGAGTCCCGGCCCAGAGACGGGCCGACGGTCCGCTCCTCGATGATGGTCACATCGGTCGGGATCGACCCGGACCGCAGCTTGAGCGCCAGATCCTCCGCCGAGTTGGTGTCGAAGCTCCCGTGGATCTGCCCCCGGTCGCGGATCACGTCCTCGATCACCGGCGCGGAGATCACCTGCTTGCTCTGGACCCCCCCCAGCACGATCGCCATCTTCTTGTGGATGTTCTCCCGGGTCGCGGTCTCGAATCGCCTTCCGGCGTCCTGGCTCAGCTGGAAGCCGACGGTGGCCTCGCCCCACTGGTTCTGCTCACGGATGGCGTTCTTGAGGTCGTTGCCGACGATCGTGGAGATCTTGTTGAGCGGCCACCAGAGGGTGGTGGTGCCGGTGCCGTCCCGAGCCGCGACGCGCTGGGGGTAGAGCACCGTGTCCGGCGGAAGCTGCCCGCCGAACAGCTTGGTGGCCTCCTCCTGCGAGGTCGGCGGAATCCAGTTCTGGTAGTCCGTGACCCCGGGCGGGTAGATGACGGTCTTCCACTCGAGGACCGCGGGATCCTGCATCACCTCTTTCGCACGCTCGGGATCCTCGACACCGGGAAGCTGGATCAGGATGCGGTCTCCCTTGATCCCTTCTTTCTGGACGATCGGCTCACGCACCCCCAGCTCGTCGATCCGGTTCCGGATGGTGGTGAGCGTCGTCTCCACCGCGTTGACCTCGATGGTGTTCTGGATCATCGGGGGCATCGCGACCCGCCAGCTCCCCGAGCCGAGGTCTCGAATGTCCCACTGCCCGACGTAATCGTCGAGGACCCGGCGGACGTCGCCCCTGCGGGCGGGATCGGTGCCCTTGAGCTCGAGGACGCCCGGCGTCGGGGTCGCCATTCCGGCAAACGGAAGACCCTTGTCCTTGAAGGCCTGGCCGATCCGGCTGACCGTCAGATCCATCTCGTACTTGACCGCGGACTGGGTCTCCACCTGCATGATGATGTGGGACCCGCCGCGGAGGTCGAGCCCCAGGTTGATGCGGTCCTTGGGGGGGTAGAGGTAGAAACCCGCGAGCCCCACGACCACCACGATGAGGGGGACCTTCCATCTCATGTTCTTGGACATCGAATCGACCTCTCTCCCGCCGCCAGCCCTCGGGCCACGGGGCGTTGACGCCTCACTGCACCTTGTCCGTGATCGACCGCTTGTCCACCTCGACCTTGACCTGATCGGCGATCTTGAGCTGGACGACGGCATCGCTCACGCCAGAAATGGTACCGTGGATCCCCCCCTGGGTGATTACGCGGTCCCCCGGCTTGAGATCGTTGAGCATTTCCTGGTGCCGCTTCTGTTTCTTCCGTGCCGGCGCGATGAGAAGGAAATAGAAGATGACGAAAACCAGAACGACGGGGCCGAACGTCCACCAGAGCGGCTGCGGCTGCGCCCCGGGCGGCGGCGCGGCGGCCAGGAATCCAGAGAGGACTGGGCTCATGGGTGTTGATCTCCTCGGGCGCACTCGACCCTCTCGCGGAAGGGCGTCTTCGGCCCTCGCCGATCGCGGCATCTCGGGACGAAGTCGGGGATTGTGACGCACCGGGGCGTCGGCGTCAAGGATCTCCCCGGCGGGGGGCCTGGACGGCCGGTCCGATGCACGCCATCATTCGCCCTGCGTTGGCCCCTTGCCGCCGGTACGAGTGGAAGAGGTCGGCGCGACATCGGGTGCACCAAGGGGCACAGTGGATCGCCCCCTCGGGCACGCCGGACGCGACAAGTTGCCAGCGGATCGTGGCGTGGAGATCTGCCTTGATCCTCCCCCGTGAGTCAGTGCGTGACACGTCTCCGCCACGGCCGGCGGGGACCGAGGCGCCCAAGGCCTCCTCGACCTCCCATCCGATCTCGTAGCAGCACCCGAGGATCGCGGGGCCCAAGGCCGCTACCAGGTCCGAGGGTGGGATCCCCCCGGCCGCCAGCTCCTCGACTGCCTTCGAAGCCATCCCCGCCGCCGCCCCTCTCCACCCCGCATGAAGCGCGGCGGCGGCCCGACCCCGACGTTCGGCCATCAGGATCGGGACGCAGTCCGCGGTGCGCACCGCCGGGATGCGACCCACGGGCTCGCCCGAGTGCCACGCCACCCCATCGGCCTCCGGCTCGGAGGCGGTATCGGAGGCGCGGACCACCCGCGTGCCGTGAACCTGGCGGACGATCGCCGCGGTGCAACCCACGAATCCTGCCGCCGCCAGGAATCGCTCCCGGCGCGACTGGACCGAAGGATCCCCGGCGTGCGCGGTGCCGAGGTCGAACCCCGCGGAGACCCCCTCCCTCGCCGTCGAGAACGCGTGGAGGATTCCCGGGATGGCCGCGAGGGCGCGGCACCTGACGAGCAGGAGCCCGTCCACCTCCTCGAGCTCGAACGCGCCGGTCACTTCCTCTTCGTCAGGCTCTTGACGACGGACTGGATCTCGGCGGCGTCGGAGGCCTTCGGCTCCAGCTGCAGGTACCGCTCCAGCTCCTTGCGGGCGCCTTCCGAGTCGCCGGTCCTCAGGAACGCGTAGGCCAGCTCCCGGTGAGCCGCGGCGTAGTCGGGCTTGAGCTCGACCGCCTTGCGCAACGCCTCGACGATCTTCCGGTTGTCCGCGTCGGAGGGGTCGGGCTTGTTCGCCAGGACCGCGCCGATGTTGTAGAAGGTCTGCGCGGCGTTGGACGGATCGAGATCGACGACCTTCCGGAACGCCCGCTCCGATTTCTCCAGCTCGTTCTTTTGGGCGTAGAGGCTGCCCAGCGTGATCCACCCCTCCGGGTCGTCGGGCTTGAGACGCGTCAACGTCTCGGCGGCCACGATGGCCTCGTCCGTCTTTCCCATCTCGGACCCGAGCGATGCGACTCGCTCGAGAACGCCGACGTTCTCCGGCGCGAGCTTCGCCTCTTTCTCGATCGCGTCCCACGCCTTCGCGTTGTCCCCTTTCTTTCTGTAGATCTCCGCCAGGACCAGATTCGCCCCTGCCTTGTCGGGCGCGAGCTGCGCGGCTCGCGCGGCCTGCGCCTCCGCCTCCGGCAGGCGATCGAGCCGGACCAGCGCAGCGGCGAACAGGTAGCGCCGCTCCGCCTCCTCCGGCTTGGCCTCGATCGCTTTCTGGAACGGCTCGACCGCTCCCTCGTAGTCGCCGCTCTGGAACTTCGCCCGCGCGACGTCGAAGGGATCCTCGACGACCGCGGCGGTCTTGGAAGGCGCCTCCTGGAGCGCCTCCTTGGAAAGCGTGAAATCCACCGTCGCCTGGCCGAGGCCCGAGATGAGCACTTCCACCGGCAGGCCGCCGATGCGGATCTTCGTCTCGAACGGGTCGGCGACGAGGGTCCTGTCGGCGTGTCGGCTCTCGATCTTCACCTTCGCGGTCGTGTACCCGTCGGCGTTGATCGTCACCCTCCACTTGCCCAGGCCGCTCTTGTCGAACGGCTGGTGGAGGAGATTCGGCATCCAGAATCGACCCTTCTTGTCGGTTTTCTGGGTGTAGACGCGGTTCGGCGGCATGAAGTTGGTGAACACGATCTCCGCGCCGACGACCGGGTTGCCGTCACCGTCGACGACCAGCCCCTTTGCCTCCGAGACCCCCTGGGCGAGCGCGGGAGCGAGCGGCCACACCGCGAGTGCGAGCACGAACAGGATCGCTCTGGCTCTCATAGGCTTCTCTCGTCCCTCCCAACCCTTCTCGTCCGGATTATAGGGGCGAAGGTCGAGGCGTGGCAACGGCGGGGCTCGCGAGCAGCCTATTCCTCGAAGCGCTTGACGAAGATCTCCCCGGAGATCTCCGGATCGACGGCGAGAGTGGTCTCGCCGATCCTCAGGACCGTCGCCGGGGCTTTCTGCTGGAGCTTGAGCGTGGCGCCGGGGACGACGCCGAGCGTGGACAGGCGCACGAGGCGCTCGGCATCCCGGGGGACGATGTAGACGATCCGTGCCGTCGATCCGACCGCGAGTCGGGCCAACGGCTGGACCAGCGGCTCGATGGCGTTCGAGAAGGAGCGGCAGCATCGGCCCGACGGGATCGGCCTCCCGTGCGGGCAGAACTTCGGGTGACCCAGGAACGCGCAGACCGAGTCGGTGACCGCCGCGCCGAGCACGTGCTCCATCACGCAAGCGCTCCGCTCGACCGCCTGTTCGTCGCCGACCTCGAGGACCGTGGACAGGAGGAGCTCCGCCAGCCGGTGCCGCCGGACCTGTCGCTCCGCAAGTTCCCGCCCCTGCGCGGTGAGGATGACCCCGCCGTCCGCGACCTCGGCGAGGCCCAGTTCCCGGGCGCGCCCGAGGAGAGCGTCGAGGTCCGCCGCGTCGCTCTCGCGGCGGAGATCCTCCAGCCGATCGGTGCCCCCCTCCTCGAGGTGCCAGAGCGTCTCCGCCAGCTCCTCGATCTCGTGCCCGGCGAGGTCCTTGTGGTGGCTCACGATCGGTCTCCCCGGGCTCGCCGCAGCCAGCGGCGCGCCCAGTCGACGAGCCGCGACGAGCGAGGAAACTGGAAGCCGCAGTTGGGACAATGGACGATCTCGCAGCCGAGGTTCAAGGGGCAGGCGGAACAGGCGAGCCCTCCGTGGGCGAATCGCATCCCGCAGAGCGGACAGCCGAACACCGACGCGTTTCCTGGCTCGTCCGGCGCCGGCGAGAACGGCAGGTCGGCGGGGGCGGCCGCGTGGTCCAAGGCGGCGACGTCGAGAGAGGCCGGCTTTCCGACGATCCCGCCCGGGACGGGAGGGCCCGCGCTGCTCATCTTAGGGGGAGCGGGAACACGCGCAGCAGCCAGTTGAGCGCGGTCCCGACGGCGAGGGCGAACGGGAAAATGAACGACGCGATGGCGATCCCCGTTTTCCAGCCACGCTCCTTGACCATCATGAAGAAGTTCGCGATGCAGGGGATGAACAGGGTGATCGTGACCACCGCGACGAGGACCTGGGCCGGGGTGAGCTGGCCGGCCCCCGCCATGTGGTAGAGCCCGGCGGCCCCGAAGTCGCGGCGCAGGAACCCGATCACGAACGCCTCGGCGGTCTCTCTGGGAAGGCCGAGGAGCCCCGAGAGGACGGGCTCCGCCGCGCGCTCCATCGCTCCCAGCAGATTCAGGCGGTCCAGGGCGAAGAGGATCAGCGTCCCGAGGACGAACAGCGGGACCGCCTCCTTGAGGTACCACTCGATCCTCGCCAGCGTCTTCACGACGATGTTGCCCGGCCGCGGGATCCTGAGGGGCGGAAGCTCAAGGACGAAGTCGCTGCCCCGCCCCGGGAGGACCCGGGCCGCGAGCATCCCCACCAGGAAGATCACCCCCAGCACGACGCCGAGCCAGATCGCGGTCGCGAGAAGGGAGAGCGACCCGAGCATCGCGAGCACGACCGTCAGCTGGGCGGAGCAGGGAACCCCGAGCGCGAGGAGCAGGATGACGATGAGCCGCTCCTTGCGCGTCTCGAGAATCCGCGTCGTCAGGGTCGCCATCGTGTCGCATCCGAGCCCGAGGACCATCGGGAGGACCGCCTTGCCGTTCAGCCCCATCCGCTTGAAGACCCGGTTCACCATCACCGCGAGACGTGGAAGGTAGCCGGAATCCTCCAGGACTCCGAAGGCGATGAAGAACGTCCCCACGATGGGGAGGACCAGGGCGAGCGCGTAGGTGATCGCCATGGTGAGGAATCCGTAAGGCCCGACGACGAGGTCCCTCAAGAAAGCCCAGGGAATCGTCCGGTTCGCGATGGCGATCGCCCATGGGTTGATCCATCTCCCGAACAGGCCGTTCTCGAGCAGGTTGACGAGCGTCCCTGCGCCGAGCTTCCCGACGAAGAGGTAGGCGACGTAGAGAACGCCCAGGAGGACCGGAAGGCCCCACAGCGGATGCGTCGTGAGCGTCTCGGCCCGCGAGGCCAGGGCGCCCCGTGGTGAAAGCTCCTCGCGCGTGCGTCCGCGCACCTGAGCGGCGATCTTCCAGGCGGCGCGAAGGCGAGCCTGGTTGATCACGTAGTTCAGCGGCTCCCGGTAGGCCCGGCGCGTCCGCTGGCGGATCTCCTCCACCGAGTGCAGGGCCTCGGCGCTGACGCGCTCGCGGAGCCAGCCGGCCAGCGTCTCGTCCCCCGCCAGGACCATCAGGGCGAGCGCGCGGCGCGACACCGGGGCATCGGGCATCAGGATGGCCAGCGCGTCGGCGGCCGCGCGCACCGGTTCGGGGTACTCGGTCGGCGCGCTCCCGATCCTGGCGCGCCCCATCGCCTCGACGAGCTCGGCGATCCCCTGGCGCCGTGTGGCGACGGTTCCGACGACCTCGACCCCGAGGAGGCCCCCGAGCCGCTCCGCGTCCACGACGATGCCGCGCGCATCCGCCTCGTCCAGCATGTTGAGGCAGAGCACCGTCGGCACCGACATCTCGCACAGCTGCAGTGCCAGCAGGATCGTCCTCTCGAGGTTCTTGGCGTCCCCGACCGCCACCACCGCGTTCGGCCGTTCCACCAAGAGGATGTCGCGCGTGACCCGCTCGTCCTCCGAGGACGGGATGAACGAGTTCGTCCCCGGCGTGTCGCGGATCGGCTGCTTCAAGGCCCCCCAGCTCAGCGTCCCCGACGTGATCTCGACGGTGGTGCCCGGGTAGTTCGACACCGTCACGTATCTGCCGGTCAGCGCTCCGAACAGAGCGCTCTTCCCGACGTTGGGGTTGCCTACGAGGACCACGCCGCTGCGGGCGTCGTCGCTTGCGCGCGATCTACACTCCGCCGTGGCCAGGGCTCGACGCACCGCGCTCTCCCTAGTTGCGACTAATTCTCAACTAGTGATGTCAATCTATCGGAGCCCGCCAGCGTTGTCAAGGCGATGGGGCGCGCCACGGCCCTTCTCAGAGCGCGAGAACATCGAATCGATCCGGCCGGACGCCGGGATCTTCCTCGATGCGGACCCGGGCGGCCTGCGTCAGCAGGAGGAGGGGCCCGGCGGTTTCCAAGGCGATCCGGAGCGCGGATGCGACGTCAGGATGGACTCGAACGACCACCGCTTGCTCTTCGAGCCCCGGCAGCAAGCGCAGGACCTCGGAAAGCGCCTCGCGTGCGAGGGTCTCGGGGGCCTTCACCCGCCCGTGGCCTCCGCAGAGAGGGCAGGAGCGCGTCAGGGATGCCGCGACTCCCGGCCGCGTGCGCTTGCGGGTCAGCTGGACGAGACCCAGCTCGCTCAGCCCGACGACCTTCGTCCGCGCTCGATCCCGCCTCAGGGCCGCTTCCAGCGCATCGAGCACCTGCTTCCGGTTCTCCGGGGACTCCATGTCGATGAAGTCCACGACGATGATCCCGCCCAGGTCCCTGAGTCTGAGCTGCCGCCCGATCTCCGCCGCCGCCTCGAGGTTCGTCCGGAGCACGGTCTCCTCGGGCCTTGATGTGCCCACGAATTTTCCCGTGTTGACGTCGATGCTGACCAGGGCCTCGGTCTGCTGAATGACCAGGTAGCCTCCCGACCTGAGCCACACCTTCGGCCGGAGCGCTCTCTCGATCTCCTGGTCGATCCCGAACGACTCCAAGAGGGGGGCGGGGCCCGCGTGGAGCCGTACGCGAACGGCGAGCGCGGGCGCCAGCGTCGACAGGTACGCGATGGCCCGATCGTGGTAGTCCGGATCGTCCAGCACGATGCGATCGAGTCCCTGGCGCGGGGCGTCCCGGAGCAGCCGCAGCAGCAAGTCGAGCTCGGTGTGGACCACCGACGGGGCGTGACACGCGGCGGCACGCTCCTGGATCACCTCCCATTCCGCGCGGAGCATGGCCGCGTCGGCGCGGAACGCGGTCTCCTCCGCCCCCTCCCCCGCCGTCCGAACGATGAAGCCGCCCGGCGACGGCGGGAGCGCGTCGAGAACCGCGCGAAGGCGGGTGCGCTCCTCTGCGTCAGTGATCTTCCTCGATATCCCGCGGAACGAGAGCTGCGGCATGTAGACGAGGTAGCGGCCGGGAAGCGCGACGAAGCAGGTAACCCGGGCGCCCTTCGTCCCGATCCCCTCCCTCGCGACCTGAACGAGCAGCTCCCGACCCTCCCTGAGACGGTCCTCGATCGGTCCCGCCCGCACCTTGGGCCTCGGCCGAGGATCCCCGCGGACGAGATCGTCTCCCTCCTCGCTCTCCTCCGCGTCGTCGTCGCCGGTGGGCGCGATCTCGAGTTCGGCTTCGGGGACCAGCTCCGATGGACGCTCGCCGGGAAGCATGAGATCCCCCACGTGGAGGAACGCGTCGCGCCCGGAACCGACGTCGAGGAACGCCGACTGGATCCCCGGGAGGACGCGCGTCACTCGCCCCTTGACGATGCGCCCTACCGCTCCGCGGTCTCCCTCGCGCTCGACGCGCAGTTCCACGGTGGCCCCGTCCTCGCGGAGGGCCGCCCAGGTCATCCCGCCGAGACGACTAACCAGGAGCTCGCTTGCCATCGGATGCCGCCACGGTTGCCGCGAGGAGCGGATTCAGGAACCGGCCGCCCCAGTCGAGGAGAAGATCCTCGCGGATGACGTCCAGGTCGCCGGCGCGCTCCCCGAAGATCTCGGTCAGTACGTCGTCCGGCCGGATCGAGGCCTCCCCGCCTCCCAGCGCGAGCGTGAGCCGCAGCCGGTCGGCGCCAGTACGCTCCAGCGACAGTATCTGCTCACCGAGGTCCCAGGATTTCAGCCTGCCGTTGCGCTCGCGCCTCACGGTCACGCTTCCGCGCGCTCGGAAGGCCTCCAGGGCGCCGCCGACGTCGATCCCGTCGCCGCCCAGGACCCGGTAGCGCGCCGCCCGGACCATTCCTCCCAGCGCCGGAACGTCGCGCCGAATCTCCCGGAGCACCGTGAACCGGACGCCGTCGGGCAGCGAATCGTTGAGCCGCGCGACCGCCTCGTCGGGGTCGAGGCGCGCCCGCGTCTCGAGATCGAGATACTCCCCCTCGGACCCCACACCCACCGGAAGCGCGGGTCCGAACGAGACGCGAGGCTTCGGGTTGAATCCCCGGGAATAGACGAGCGGGAAGCGCGCCCGCCGCATCCCTCGCAAGATCGCTCGGCTCAAATCGAGGTGACCCAGGTACCGAAGCCGACCGCTCTTACGGAACCGGGCGCGGTAACGGTACGAAGGGGCATCCGCCGCGACTCGAGCCTCGATGTCCGTCTCACCTCCGGGAACCGGAGGAAGGGCGTCCTCCGCGCCGACGGCGTCCCCCTGGCCGGAAGACGACGGGGTGGAGAGCAACGGGATCGATGGGTCCAGGGTCCGGCGTGCGGCGGCCGCCACGCCTCCGCCAACGCACTCGCCCGCGAACGGTCCGCAACCGTGGCACGCGTCGGGTGCGCACGGGGGACGCGATTCGCCGGCCATCGCCAGCCGAAGCTCCCGCACCAGCCAGTCTCTGTCGACGCGCGAGTCCGTCACGTCCCATGGGAGGCGCCAATCGGGTTCCCAGTCCCCGTGCGCGTACCGCTCGGGATCGATGCCCTCCACGCGGAACGCCTCCCGCCAGGCCGCCGGGCGGAACTGCTCCGCCCACCCGTCGAAGCGCGCTCCGCTCCGCCAGGCCCGCTCGAGGACTCGGCCGAGAGCGCGGTCGCCCCGGGAGAAGACCGCCTCGAGGAAGCTGGTCTCTCCATCGTGGTGCTTGAACCGAATCCCTCCGCGGATGCGGGCGCCGATACGCTCCTGCTTCCGGCGCAGGTTGGGGAGACGGTCCATGCCGAGCCACTGGAACGGAGACACCGCCTTCGGGACGAACGACGAGGCGGCCAGGGTGATCTCGACCCGGCGCCCCTTCGCGGCCCGTCGACCGATCCCGAGGATCTCGTGGGCCAGGTCGACGATCCCATCGACGTCGGCATCGGTCTCCGTGGGGAGGCCGATCATGAAGTAGAGCTTGAGCAGGTCCCACCCGGCCTCGAACGCGAGCCGGCAGGCCTCCAGGATCTGTGCTCCGGTCAAATTCTTGTTCACCACGTCCCGAAGGCGCTGTGTCCCCGCCTCGGGGGCGATGGTGAACCCCGATTTCCTCACGCGGCGGATCTGCTCGGCCAGCTCACGGGTCATCGTGGAGGCGTGGAGCGAGGAGAGGGAGACCGAGACCGACTCGCGCTCGAATCGGCCCATGAGGTCGGACAGGAGCCCATGAACGGCCCGGTACTCGCCCGAGTTGAGCGAGGCGAGGGAGAACTCGTCGTAGCCGGTGGCCCGGATTGAGCGGATGACCGTGTCGCGGACTTGATTGGGGTCGCGGGCCCTCGTCGGCCGATAGACGTACCCCGCCTGGCAGAACCGGCATCCGACGGGACAGCCCCGCATGAGCTCCACCGAGACCCTGTCGTGGACGATCTCGCCGTGAGGGACCACGATCCGGTCGGGAAAGGGAAAGCGGTCGAGGTCGTAGGCGATCCGCCGCCGCACGGGCCACGGCGCGAGCCCCGAGTCCACCGGGATCAGCAGGCCGTGACCGGGCTCGCGCTCGAGCCGGTAGAGGGACGGGGCGTAGATCCCCTCGATCCGGGACAGCTCGCGGATCCTCTCTTCCCGCGGAGCGCGCGCGGCGACGAGCCCTTTCAGCCGATCTAGGGTCTCCGGAAGCGCCTCCTCGGCGTCGCCGATCAGCACCAGGTCGAGGTACTCCGCGAGCGGCTCGCAGTTGAACGTCACCGGTCCGCCCGCGATCACGAGGGGATCGCGATCGCTCCGGTCGGCGGCCCGGAGCGGGATCCCGCCCAGGTCGAGCATCTCGAGCACGTTCGTGAAGGCCATCTCGTACTGCAGCGAGAACCCCAGGACGGTGAGCTCGCGGAGCGGTGTCCCGGTCTCCAGGGTCGCAAGCGGGGCACGGTGCCGGCGCAGGGAGTCCGCCATGTCGGGCCAGGGGCAGAACACCCGCTCGGCGGCGGTGTCTTCGCGGCGGTTCAGGAGCGCATACAGGATCCGGAACCCCAAGTGGGACATCCCGATCTCGTAGACGTCGGGGAACGCGAGGCCGAAGGTCAGGTCCACCTTCCGGTGGTCCTTGACGATGGAGTTCCACTCGCCCCCGATGTACCGGGAGGGACGCTGGACTCCTCCCAGGATCCGCCGGAGCAGCGCCTCGTCCACGTTCCCCCGGCGGCCGTCCTCCTCCATGCGTTGCTCCGTGAGGAACCGTGCCGAAGGGCCCATGTTAACAGATCGGGGGTCCGCCCCCCCCGGGGCCGCGCGAGAGGCCGAGCCCGCTCAGTTCACGAAACGGCGGGATCGGACGTTGACGATCAGGCCGACGCCGGCCAGGACCGATACGAGGGCGGTCCCGCCGTACGACATGAGGGGGAGCGGCACGCCGATGGTGGGCATCAGGCCGAGGACCATGCCGACGTTGATTGCAAGCTGCCCGGTGATCCACGCCAGCACCAGAAGGCTGAGGTAACTCCCGAGCCGGTCCTGCGCAGAACGCGCCGCCAGCACGCCGCGGTAGAGGAGCGCGTAGAAGAGGGCAAGCACGGTCGCCGCGCCCGCGAAGCCGAGTTCCTCCGAGACGACCGCGAGAATGAAGTCGGTGTGCTGCGCGGGGAGGAAGTTCAGATGGCTTTGGGTCCCCCGGAACAACCCCTTGCCGGTGAGCTTGCCCGAGCCCACCGCGATCTTGGACTGGCGGGTCTGGTAACCGATGCCGGACGGGTCGCGCTCGGGGTCCAGGACATTCAGGATCCGCTCTTTCTGGTACTCCTTGAGGTGCCCCCATCCCACGGGAGCGAGCAGCGCTCCGAGCAGCAGCACGATCAGGATCACCTTCCACCGCAGCCCGCCCAGCAACAGCGCCGCCAGGTAGATCGGGACGAAGGTCAGCGCCGTGCCGGTATCGGGCTGTGCCGCGACGAGCCCCGTCGGGAGGCCGACGATCACTCCCATCTCCACGATCTGGCGGAGCCCCATGCTCCCCCGGACCCGCTCCGACAGGTACGCGGCGAGGACGAGACACGTCGACCACTTGGCGACCTCGGAGGGCTGGAAGCTCAGGGGGCCGACCACGAGCCAGGAGCGATTGCCGGCCACCTCGCGGCCGAAGAAGAGCACGGTCACGAGGGCGATGACGACCAAGCCATGCACCACGAGGGAGAACTCCGCCCACACGTGGTAATCGACGCCCACCACGACGAGAGCGGCGACGGTACCGATCGCGAGCCAGACGAGCTGGACATGCCAGAGCCCGATCCGCGCCGGCTGTCCCAGCGTGGCGGAGGCGATCGCGAGCACGCCGAGCCCCCCCAGCGCCAGCGCGACGAGCATCGTGGGGAAGTCGAAGCTATCGAGGAAGCGGCGTGTCAGCACGCGCTGCCTCCGCGCGGCGGTCGAGGCCCGCCTCGAGGGCCCCGGGGGGCTGCTTCGGCGGAAGGCGATCGGCGAAGAAGGCCTCGAGGACCTTCTTGACGATGGGGGCGGCGGTGGTGCCGCCGTGCCCGCCGTGCTCCACGACGACGGCGAACGCGATCTCCGGACGGTCGGCCGGGGCGTACCCGGCGAACCAGGCGTGGTCGCGCTCGTCCTTCGGCAGCTTGTCCGCGTCGATCCCCGCGGACTTCTTGTAGACCTGCGCGGTGCCGGTCTTGCCGGCGACGGAGATGGTTCCCAGCGAGGCCTTTCGGCCGGTCCCCTCCTCCACCACGTCTTGGAGCGCGCTCCTCACGATCGCGAACGTGCCGAGCGACACGGCGAGCGGCTTCGGCTCCGAGGGCCGATCCGTCCTTACCAACCGGGGACTCGGGAGCTGCCCGGTCGCGACCCCCGACATGAGGACCGCCATCTGGACCGGTGTCACGCCCAGAATGCCCTGCCCGATCGACACCGAGATCGTCTCTCCGGCGTACCAGGGCTCCCCACGCGTCCGCATCTTCCAGGCAGGCGACGGCAGCACCCCGGCGGCTTCGCCGGGCAGATCGATCCCGGTCGGCCTCCCGAGGTTGAACATGTCGGCGTAGCGAGCGATGGTCTCGATCCCGGTCGATCGACCGACCTGGTAGAAGAACACGTTGCAGGATTGGACCAGCGCTCGGTGGACGTCCACCGAGCCGTGCCCCCCCTTCTTCCAGCAGAGGAACGGTCGGCCGTACATGTTGATCGATCCCCCGCAGTGGAGGATCGTCGAAGGGGAGATCGCCCCCGACTCGAGCCCCGCGATCGACATCAGCACCTTGAACGTCGAGCCCGGCGCGTAGAAGCTGCCGATGGCACGGTCCTGGAGCGGATGCTTCGGATCGTGGACCAGCGACTGCCAGATCGTCGGGGTGACGTGGGAGGCGAACACGTTCGGGTCGTACGCGGGCGACGAGGCCAGGGCGAGCACGTCACCCGTCCACGGGTCGAGGAACACCCCGGCGCCCGCGTCCTCCCCCAGCCCTTCCATGAGCGCGCGTTGGAGCCTCAGGTCGAGGGTGACCCGGACCTGGCGGCCGTCCTCCGGCGCACGCCCGTTCTGCGCCTCGCCGAGCTGTCGGCCGAGGCTGTTCACGGTGACGAGCTTCCATCCCCTCCGGCCCCGAAGGAGATCGTCGTAGGACTTCTCCACGCCGGACTTGCCGACGATGTCGCCCAGCTCGAGTGTTCCGTTGGTGGGCTGCGCAAGGAGCTGCGTCTCGCCCACCTCTCCGACGTAGCCCACCGCGTGCGCGACCGACTGGCGGTCGGGGTAGTCCCGGCGCGCGGTCTGCTCCACCTCCACCGACGGGAACCACTCCCTCCGCGCCTCGATCTTCGCCAGGTCCCCCAGGTCCACGTCCTCCTTGACCACGAGCGGCTCGAACGTCGGACGATCCTCCATGTCGAGGAGGCCGTCGTGCAGCTCCGCGTAGGGGACGCCGAGAACCGATTCGAGGCGCCGGAGCTGCCCTTCGGCGTCCTTGAGCCCGTCGCGCCTCAGGACGAGATTCAGGGAGGGGCGGGTGGAAGCGACCACCTCGTTGCGGCGATCGAAGATCACCCCGCGCGTGGGCGGCATCGGGATCCGCCGCAGCCGGTTGTTCTCGGCCAGCTGGGCGTACTCGGCTCCCCGGACCACCTGGAGGTACCAGAAGGTCAGCAGGTAGGCCAGGAGAAGGAGGACGATTCCGACGTGGAACACGGTCACGCGCCGGACGAGCCGGCGCTCGAGCAGGTACTCCTTGTGCTCCCACCGCTCCCGGTAGTCCATCCGCTCAGCCGGTCCTGCGCCGGACTGCCTCCTTGCCCCTCACACGATCCAAGATGGCAAAGACGAGGACGACGAGCAACCCGCCGGCCACGGCCCGGACCAGAAGCTCCAGCGGGACGAGAGGGCCCGCGGCCCGGTCCAGGAGCTTGAGGAGGCCGACTTCGAGGATGCGGCCGGCCACCGAGAGCACGGCCCCCGCCACCATCCGAGCCGCCGCCTGGTTGAGGTCGAACCTCCCCCCCAGCCCGCCGAGGGCCCAGCCGAGCAGGGTCTTCACGAACCCGTTGATACCGAACGCCCCGGTTTCGAACCAGGCGTCCTGGAGGAGTCCCGCCATGCATCCTGCGAACATCGCGGCACGCTGAGAGCGCACGATGCCGTACCAGGCGACCGGAACCATCATGACGTCCACGTAAGCGCGGATCGAAGGAGCCCACCGACCGATCGCGATCTCGACGGCGAGGGCGAGGGCGAGCGCCGATACGGCGCGGATCAGCGTCAACGCGCCCCCTCCCCGTCGGGCGGCGCCAGAACGGAGCCTCCCGCCGGCTGCAGGAGCACGAGCACCTCCTCGAGCGATCCGAATTCCACCTCGGGCTCGAGGCGGATCGCCTTGGTCGTTCCGGCCACGTCCGCCACGAGGGTCACCCGTCCCACGCCGAAACCCCGGGGGAACACCCCGTCGAGCCCGGAAGTCACGATACGGTCTCCGATCACCACGTCGGCGTACTTCGGAACGTAGAGCATCTCGAGAGACCCGTCGCCCCGCCCCAGGACCATCCCCGCCGCCCGGCTCCTCTGCACGAGGCCCGCGACCCCGCTGTTGGGGTCGGTGAGGAGCCGGACCTTGGCGAACTCCCCGCCCGCGAAGACGACGCGCCCCACCGCCCCTCCCCACGCGACCACCGCCTGGTCGGCCTTGACCCCCGCTTCGGCCCCCCGGTCCAGCACTACCATCCGGGTCTGGGAGGTCATGTGCGTCGTCACCACCGAGGCGGCCACCGACCTTGGAGCCAGGTCCTCCCGCATTCCGAGAAGGCGCCTCAGCCGCTGATTCTCCAGCGACTGCTCCCTGGAGCGCTCGAGCTCGGCGCGCACGCGCCCGAGCTCCGCCTTGAGGCGGACGTTCTCACCCCTCGCCGTGCGGACCTCCCTCCAGAATCCGAAGAACCCGGCGAACCCCGAGGAGAGCACCCGGGTCGCCCCGACCACCGGTCGGCTCACGCGGGCCAGCCCGTTCTCGAGCACGCTGGTTCCCGCGTCGTTCCTCGCGCTCCCGGACATCAGGAGGAGCTGGACGAAGAGGAGCGCCGCGAGCAGCAGCAGGTTCGTCCGGGCACGCGCCGGACCGGGCATGTCACTCCTCGTCCCCGCGGACGGCCCGGCGGCTCAGTCCAGGGCGACCCTTCGGAGCAGATTGAAGTCGGTGAGCATCTTGCCCGTGCCCATGACCACCGAGGTGAGGGGATCGTCCGCAACGGACACGGGGAGTCCGGTCTCCTCCCGGAGACGCTTGTCGAGATTCCTCAGCATCGCGCCGCCGCCGGTGATGACGATCCCGCGGTCGACGATGTCCGCGGAGAGCTCCGGCGGCGTCTGTTCGAGCGCCACCCGAACCGCCTCGATGATGGTGGCGACGGTCTCGGCCAACGATTCGCGGATCTCCTCGTCGGAGACCACGATGGTCTTCGGCACCCCTTCCACGAGATCGCGCCCCTTGATCTCCAGCGTGAGCTCCTCGTCCAGGGGAAACGCCGAGCCGAGCTTGATCTTCACCTCCTCCGCCGTTCTCTCGCCGATGAGGAGGTTGTACTTGCGCTTGATGTACTGGATGATCGCCTCGTCCATCTCGTTGCCGGCCACCCGGACGGACCTCGAGTAGACGATCCCCGCCATGGAGATCACCGCCACGTCCGTGGTCCCCCCGCCGATGTCCACCACCATGTTCCCCGTCGGCTCGGTGATCGGGAGTCCGGCGCCGATGGCCGCCATCATCGCCTGCTCGACGAGGTAGACCTCCGTCGCCTTCGCCTTCATGGCGGAGTCGCGCACCGCGCGCTTTTCGACCTGGGTGATCTCGCTCGGCACGCCGATCACGATTCGCGGCCGCACGCCGATCGAGCGGTTGTGCGCCTTCTTGATGAAGTAGTCGAGCATCTTCTCGGTGTGCTCGAAGTCGGCGATCACGCCGTCCTTCATCGGTCGGATGGCGATGATGTTCCCCGGCGTGCGGCCCAACATCTCCTTCGCCTCGCGACCGACCGCCTCGACCTTGCCGGTCTTCTGGTTCACGGCGACGATGGAGGGCTCGCTCACCACGATCCCCCGTCCCTTGCTGTACACGAGGGAGTTGGCCGTCCCGAGATCGATCGCCAGGTCGTTGGAGAAGACCGACAGAACGGACTTGGGGCTCCACGCCATGCTCGCCTCGCGCTGTCCGGTGCGCCCGGCCAGCCCCAGCCTCCGGCGGATCCGGCGGGCGCCCGGAAACCTTCGGCGGCCATCGGTTTCGAAACGCGAATCCTAGCGCGACGGCGCGACGTCCGGCAACCCGCGGATCGCCCGCGTCAATACGACTCCACGTAGGCCCGATGGGTCAGCCGCGCCTCGTTCCCGGCGGCATCCTGCGCCACGAAATGGAGCTCGTTGACGCCCTCCTTCCGGAGACGGATTACGGCGTAGAACGAGCCGTCCTCGTACACGTCCACCTTCTCGCTGTCGATCCAGAGCAAGGCGCCGGGCTCGGTCTTCCCGTTGATGATCAGCATCGGGCCGGTCTGGACGAAATCCGTGATCTCGAGCTTGGGCGGTGTCGTGTCCTCCCGGTCGCGGATCCTCTCGCTCGTCACCCGGAAGTGCCGCGGCTCGCTGAACGGCCCGCGGACGCCCGAAGCGGATACCGCCGCCACCTTCCAGTAGTAGGAGCCCGAGGCCACCCCGTCGATCACGACGGATGTTTCGTCGCGCTCGGCGTCGTACAGCTTCTGGGTGAAGAGCACCTTGTCGGAGATCATGAGATGGTATCTCGGGGCCCCCGGGATCTTCTCCCAGCTCAGCGTGGTCGTTGCCTTGGCCGGATCGTCGTAAGCGAAGACCCGCTGGTCCGACGGCGCGATGAGCCGCGGGACGCCGGGAAGCACGTCCTTGGCCGACAGCCCGCCCCCCACCGAAGCCTGGACCCGCTCGCCGGGGTCGAGCATCTCGCGACGGGCCGGCCCCGCCACCTCGACGCGGCCGGAGAACGCGTCGAACGTCGCCTTCTTCGAGTCCTTGTCGTAGGCGATCCGGAACTCGCCGGCGTCCCCGGTCCTCGCGGACGCCGCCTCGGTCGCCACCTCGTGGAATGACCCCTCGACGTTCCTCCTCTGGGTCGAGGCGGTCGCCTCGCCCCAATTCAATTTCTCCGTCACCTTTCGGACCTTGGTGGCCGGATCTTCGGACAGATCGCGGATCTCGAGGAGGGAGCCGGCCTGGATCGTCGTCAGCGTGCCGTCGAAATAGATGAGCTGCACCGACGCCGAGGCCGCCGTCTTGACCTGGTCGCCCAGGTGCAGCACCATCTTCCGGTCAGCCGACTCCCAGGCGAACTCTCCCGCCCGCTTCACGCGAACGTCCCCCTCGATCCGGTAGAACCGCACCTCCTGCGACACGAGCCCCTGCCCCCTGGCCATGTCGATGGCCTTCTGCGACAGGTTCTCGGACCGGATCGCGGCCACACGGGAGGTGTCCCAGCGCTTGCCGTCGAACTCGGTGCGCGCTTCGTCCAGCGCTGCGCGGGCGCTCGCCCTCACCTCGTCGAGCCGCTCGTCTCCCCGGTACGTGGACGCCTCGGAAAGCCTCGATGCGGCGCGGCCGATCGCCTCTTCGGCCTCGGCCTTCGGGCCGGCCCCGGCGAAGTAGAACCAGTAAGCCGCCAGGGCGACCGCGGCGAGCGCCGTCACGACGGCAGCCGCCAACCCCAGGCTCCGATAGGTGACGTTGAACCAGTCGAGGACGACCTTCGACTTCTGGCGTTGTAGGGTCATTCAGGCCGACCAGCCTCCGGACCGCCACCGGCGTTGTACGGGGCGGAATCTAACACGCGGAAGGTGCCGAGGCCACCTGAAAATCGAACCTTCGACCGCCCTGACCTTGCCGCATCTTCATGCCTGCGCTAGACTTCGTCGGTTTCGGGCCGACGGCAAGGGAGAGGGACAGATGCTCAATGTCATGCGGGAGAACCTCAAGCACCTCAAGTGGGTCCTGTGGATCGTCGCAGTGTCCATGGTGCTCTACCTCGGGGTGTACTTCACCGGCAGCTCGCGCCGCGGCGGTGCGGACGCGGACTGGGCGGCGAAGGTGGACGGCCAGACGATCTCCACCCGGGAGTTCCTCGAGGTCGCGCGCCGGATGGACGAGTACTACCGGAAGGTGCTGGGCGCGCAATACGACCAGCTCAAGCCCCAGCTCCAGCTCGGGCGCCAGGTGATCCAGCAACTCGTCGACGAGCAGCTGATCCTGGCGGAGGCGCGGAAGCTCGGGCTCGCGGCCTCTCCCTCGGAGATCTCGCGCCAGATCCTGGCGGATCCGCAGTTCCACGACGCAAACGGCCGCTTCGTCGGACGGGACAAGTATGCCGCGGTGATGGAGCGGATGTGGCCGGGGGGCGTTGCGGCTTACGAGCGGAAGGTCGCCGACGAGATCAGCATCGCCAAGTGGCGAGGCCTCGTGACCGAGCCGGTCGAGGTTTCCGACGTGGAGGTCCGGGACCTCTACCGGAGCCGGAGCGACAAGGCGGCGATCGACTACGTGGTGGTTCCCAGCGTGAAGCAGCAGCTTTCGACGAAGGTCTCGGACGCCGAGGTGAAGGCCTGGTACGACGCCCACAAGGATGGCTACCGGCGAGGCGAGGGGCGGCGCATCCGCTACGCGGTGGTGGAGCGCCAGGCTCAGCTGCCGAAGGTCAAGGTCACCGACGACGACGTGAAGAGCTTCTACGAGGCGAACAGGGCCCAGTACGACCGGCCCGAGCAGCGTCGCGCGAGCCACATCCTGTTCCGGGTGGACAAGGACGCCGCCCCGGAGGCGAAGGAGCAGGCGCGGAAGCAGGCCGAGGACGCGCTGGCCCGGCTGAAGAGGGGAGAGGACTTCGCCACCCTGGCGCGCACGCTTTCCCAGGACAAGGCCTCGGCGGAGAAGGGCGGCGACCTCGGGTTCTTCGGTCGTGGCCAGATGGTCGGTCCGTTCGACAAGGCGGCGTTCGACACGCCCGTGGGAGAGCTGGCCCCGGTGGTCGAGACGGATTTCGGTTTTCACGTGCTCCGGGTGACCGACTCGCGGCCTGCCGGCGTGGCTCCGCTCGATGCGCTTCGCGACGGGATCCGTCGCCAGATCGAGTTCCAGAAGGCCCAGCAGCTCGTCCAGTCGGAAGCTCAGAGGATCCGCGCCGAGATCTCCGCAGCGAAGGACCTGGACGCGGTCGCCAGGAAGGAAGGTCTGACGGTCCAGGAAGCGGCCTTCACCCGGGAGGAGATGCCGCGGGACCTCGGGCCCTCCCCGGAGTTCGCGGACGCGGTCTACGCGCTCGCCGCCGGAAGCGTGGGCCAGCCCGTCGGGGTCGCCAAGGGCATGGCGATCGTGGCGTCGATTGCCACGGTCCCGCCCGCCGTGCCGCCGCTCCAGGAGATCCAGGACCGCGTTCGCACGGAGCTGCTCAACGCGCGCGAGCGGGACGCCGCGCTGGCCGAGGCGCGGAAGGCGTTCGCGAGCCAGAAGGACCTCGCCTCCATGGCCAAGGCCCTCGGGCAGCAGGTCCGAAACGCCGCCGATCTCGCGCCCGGCCACAGCCTTCCCGGCGCCGGTCGCGTGCCGGATCTCGACCGTGCGTTGTTCTCGCCCGGAACCAAGGTCGGAGACCGCGGCGTCGTGTCCGCGCCGGCCGGCGCGGTGATCTACTCGGTGACCAAGCGCGACACCTTCGATCCCGCGGCCTTCGAGACGTCGAAGCCCGATCTCCGCTCCGAGCTCCTTTCCCAGCGGCGCTCGGCGGTGCTCCAGTCGATCCTGGAGGGGGTGAGGCAGAAGCACAAGGTCGAGATCAACAACGAGCTGGTGAACGGCCTGAAGGCTTGACGGAGCGCCCGACCGGCCGACCCCGCCGCCGCGACCTCGATCGTCGGGGATCACGATCCCGTCATTGGGGCCACGGAAATCGGCGTGGCGGGCCAAGCGCGCGAGCCCGATATTCACCTCGTCGTACGGGGGGTGAGGGCTCGGTATGCTGGTCCGTCCCGCCGAGGAGAGCTTCCGCAACGGGATCGAGTCGCTGCAGAGGGGGCGTGGAATCGAGGCGCTGGCCTTTCTCGAGGCCGCGCTCCTGATCGAGCGGCGCCAGGGAGTCGAGCGGCCTCAGGCGCGCTATCTGTCCTTCTACGGCTTCTGCCTAGGGCTCGAGACGAAGCGCCTGGCCGAGGGAATTCGGTACTGCCGTGACGCCCTGGAGCTGGAGTTCTTCAACGCCGACCTGTCCTGGAACCTGGGACGCCTCCTGGTGAAGGCCGACGAGCGGGCCGAGGCGTACGCCGCGTTCCAGAAGGGGTTGGACATCCAGCCCGGCCACCCGGGGATCGTCCGCGAGCTCCGGCGCATGGGAACGAGACGCCGGCCTCCCCTGCTGTTCCTCGCGCGGAACAACCCGGTCAACGTGGTCCTGGGCCGGCTGACGTACGCGGGTCACGACCGGCAAAAGAACGGCGCGGCGAGCCGCTAGGCGGACTCGATCAGGCCGCGGATCGCGCCCAGGACGTCCCGGATGTCGAACGGTTTCGACAGGAACCCGCCGCTGTACGACGTGTAGTAGCCCAGGTTGTCGTCGGACTGCACCAGCCCCGACATGAAGATGCAATGCCGGGCCAGATCCTCGTCCATCTGCCGTATCCGGTGGTGCAGCATCACGCCGTCCATGTCCGGCAGGTTGAAGTCGAGCATGGCGGCATCGTAGATGTTGGCTTTGATGAACTCGAGGGCGGACTCGGCGTCGAACGCCGCGTCGACCTCGAACCCCTCCGACGTGAGAATGTCCCGAAGGAGCTCGACGATCTCCGCTTCGTCGTCCACGACCAGGATGCGCTTGCTCAACGTCCCACCCGCCGCCTCGCTCGCCCGCCCGGCACGTGCGGCTCGTGACGCGGCGCGCTAGCTTACCCCAGATGCACGGGATCGAAAAGCCGCCGCGGCGGCGGCGCGGCGTCCCCGTCACCCGACCAGCACGGTCTTTCCGAAGCCCTCGCGGCTCTCGAGGTGGCGGTGCGCCGCGGCCACCTGCTCGAGCGGGAACACCCGATCCACCACCGGCCGGAGATCGCCGGCCGCGACGTGATCGAGCACCCGCGCGAGCTCGTGACCCGCACCCATCGTCGAGCCGAGGATCGAGAGGCTCCGGAAGAACACCCGCCGGAAGTCGGTCTTCATCTCGAATCCCGAGGTGGCGCCGCAGGTGACGTAGCGCCCGCCTTTCGCGAGGCATCGGAGCGTCCGCTCGAACGTCTCCGCCCCCACATGGTCCAGGGCCACGTCCACGCCCCGGCCTTCCGACCACTCCTTCGCCGCGCGCGAGAAATCCGCGGCGCGGTAGTTCACCGCCACCGCCGCACCCAGCTCGACGGCGCGGGCGCACTTCTCGTCCGACCCCGCGGTCGCCAGGACGCGCGCGCCGAGCAGGCGTGCGATCTGGATCGCCGCGGAGGACACACCGGACCCCGCGGCATGGACGAGCACCCGCTCGCCGGGCCGCACCGCGGCGCGGTCGACCAGCATGTGCCACGCGGTAAGGAATGCGAGCGGAACCGCCGCCGCGGCGGGAAAATCCAGGGACGGCGGCTTCGGGAAGAGGTTCAATGCGGGGACCACGAGGAAGTCCGCGCAGCCGCCGTCCCGCGATTCGCCGAGGATCGCGTAATCGGCGCACAGGGGGTCGCGCCCCGACCGGCACGCCGGACAGATCCCGCACGAGATTCCGGGGCCCACCACGACGGGATCGCCTTCGCGCACCCCGCGCGCGCCCACCCCCAAAGCATCGACGATCCCGGCCACGTCCGATCCCGGCACCAGGGGCAGGGGGAACGTGTGACCCGGCACTCCCTTCCTGACCCACAGGTCGAGGTGGTTGAGCCCGACGGCGCAGACGCGCACCCGCGCCTCGCCGGGACCCGGCACGGGGACATCCCTCTCCTCGACGCGGAGGACATCCAGCCCGCCGTGCTCCCGGATCAAGACCGCCCGCATCCGCGTCTCCCTCGAGGGCGGCTCCCCGCGCCTCCCTCAGACCCGCACCGTCGGATCGAACAGCCTCTGGTACTCCTCGGTCGCGTACCGATCGGTCATCCCCGCGATGTAGTCCGCGATGGTCCGCTCGACGCCGTCCACCACGATCCGGCGCCTCGTGTCGTCGGGCAGGAGCCTCGGATTCGCATGATAGCGGTCGAACAGCGCCTCGAGCACCCTCCGGGCCTTGTCCTTCATACGCTCGATCCTGTGATGGCGGTAGAGGTGCTCGTGGAGGTAGGCCTTGAGCGTGCGGTTGCGCTCGCCAACGGCGGCGGAGAGACCCACCAGGGGTCGTGGAGCGCCGCGGACCTCCTCGATGGAGACGATCCCCGCCTCCCTGACGTTGCGCTCCGCGGTCGTGATCAGATCGGTGACCAGCTCGTTGATGAGCCCCCGGAGCGCCTCGTTCCGGAACTGCCTGAGGTCGGACGCCCGGTGGCGTCCGAGAGCCACCCTGAGCGGCTCGCCGAAGATCGGAACCGCGGATGCCAGCGCTTCCATGTCCAGAATGCCCGACTCCAAGCCGTCGTCGATGTCGTGGTGGTTGTACGCGATCTCGTCCACGGGGTCGATGAGCTGGGCCTCGAGGGGCGGCATCAGCCCCGGATCGTAATCCGCGAATTCCGGTGCCGCCTCGAGGTCGATCGGCCCGGAGTGCTTGGCGATCCCCTCGCGGACCTCGAAGGTGAGGTTGAGTCCGGGAAAGTCGGGGTAGCGCTCCTCGAGGTGCTCGACGATCCGGAGCGTCTGTCGGTTGTGGTTGAATCCGCCGTGCCCGCGCAGGCGCTCCCCGAGCACGTCCTCGCCGAGGTGTCCGAACGGGGTGTGGCCCAGGTCGTGGGAGAGAGCGAGAGACTCCACCAGGTCCTCGTTGAGCCCTAGAGCGCGCGCGACGGTGCGGCCGATCTGGCTCACCTCGATGCTGTGGGTCAACCGGGTCCGGTAGTGATCCCCCTCGTGGTTCACGAAGACTTGGGTCTTGTACTCGAGCCGTCTGAAGGCCCGGCTGTGGATGATCCGGTCCCGGTCGCGCTGGTACGCGGACCGATACGGCGGCTCGTCTTCCTTGAAGCGGCGCCCGCGGGAGGCGGACGATCGCTGGGCGACCGGCGAGAGGAGCGACTCCGGCGCGATGGGGAAGTCCGGCATGCGGGGGAAGGTTAGCGGAGACGCTCCGGCGGCGTCAACGCGCCGGGCCGCCGGGGAGAGCCGGCGGCTCCGGCGCCGATCGGCAGGATCATCCCTGGAAGCTGTGGCCGCAGCCGCACGTCGCGGTGGCGTTGGGGTTGTCGATCTTGAACCCGGAACCCTCGAGGCTGTCCACGTAATCGATGTTCGCCCCGTCGAGGTACATCCCCGACGTCGCGTCCACGAACACCTTCAATCCGTTCACCTCCAGGATCTGGTCGTTGGCGTTCTCGGTGTTTTCGAAGGTCAGACGGTACTGGAACCCGGAGCATCCGCCCCCCTGGACGGCCACCCGGAGCCCGAAGCCTTCGCGATTCTCCGCCGCCAGCAGTGCCTTCACCTTGCTGACCGCGGCCGTCGTCACCTGGATCATCGTCTTCCCTCCCTCGCGGCGTGTGCCGGTGGGGCCATCGCCTTGTTCGAGCCGCCTTGGCCCGCCTCATCACGTTAAGCCACCGCGGCCGGCGTGTCAAAACCCGGAGGCCCGGACGCTTGACTTGTGCCGGGTTCCGGGGCATTTCGATTGCCGATCGTGTCGGGGCGCCCGGGATCAGATGAGCTCGAGCTCCGTGCCGACCTTGCTAAACGCGCCGAGGGCCTGGTCCAGATCCTCTCTCGTGTGGGCCGCGGAGAGCTGGCACCTCAGGCGCGCCTTTCCGTGCGGAACCACCGGGTAGCCGAAACCGGTCACGAACACCCCCTCGTCGAGCAGCCTTTCGCTGCACCGGATCGCCTTGGCGGTATCGCCGACGAGGATCGGTACGATCGGGGTCTCGCCGGGCATCGGCCGGAACCCGACCTCGAGGAGGCCCTCCCGGAAGTAGCGCGTGTTCTCGCGGAGCCGCTCCACCACGTCCGGATGCGCTTCGATGTGGCGCAGCGCTGCGAGGGCGCCGCCGGCGACCGCGGGGGGCAGCGCGTTCGAGAACAGCTGCGGCCGCGCGCGCTGGACCAGGTACTCCACCACGGGCCGGGCGGCCGCGGTGAAGCCGCCTGCGGCCCCGCCGAGGGCCTTCCCCAGCGTGGAGGTCACGATGTCCACCTCGCCCACCATCCCGTAGTGCTCGGCGGTCCCCCGCCCCGACGCGCCCAGGACCCCCGTGCCATGGGAGTCGTCGACGACCACGACCGCGCCGTGGCGCCTCGCCAGATCCACGATGTCGGGGAGCCTCGCGACGTCGCCGTCCATGCTGAACACTCCGTCGGTGACGATCATGAGGACGCGGGCCGAGGCGCACGCCTCGAGGACCGAGCGCAGACCGTCCATGTCGGAGTGCGGGTAGACCCGGCGGGCCGCGCGGCAGAGACGGACGCTGTCGATGATGCTGGCGTGGTTCAGCGCGTCGCTGATGACCACGTCGCTCTCGTCGAGGAGCGTGGGCATCAGCCCCTCGTTCGCTGTCCAGCAGGACACGTAGGTGAGCGCAGCCTCGGCCCCGACGAACCGCGCCAGGGCCCGCTCGAGCTCGACGTGGATCCCGAACGTCCCGCAGATGAACCGCACCGAGGCGGTTCCGGCCCCCAGCGATCGAGAGCTTCCTTGCCGGCGAGGACGACCTCGGGCTCCGCGGCGAGGCCGAGGTAGTTGTTCGAGGAGAGCACGAGGACCTCGCCCCGTCCCTCCATGCTCACGCGAGCCCCCTGGGGGCCCTCGAGCACGTTGAGGCGTTTCAGGACGCCGTCGCGGCGAAGCTGCTCGACCTGCCCGCGGATCCGCTCCGTGAAGCCGCTCTCCATCCGTCGCCCCGGCTCAGAAATTGCGATGGTACAGCACGCGGATCGCGTCGGCATCCACCTTCTCGTCGAGCCACGTCCGCCGCTGGATGTCCAGCCAATTGAAGTTCGGACGCATCCGTGCCACGCGGTGGATGTTCGTCAGGTGGTCGATGGTGATGTTGTCCGTCGTGAAGTTGCCCGCACCCGTACCGCACGCGAGGGTGAGGGACGGCGGGGGATGGTTGAAGATTCCGCCGAGCGCCCCTTCGGTGGTCGGGGTGTTCACGAGAATCCTCGCCGCGTCCATGTCCGCGAAATCGGCGATCACCCTCTCGTCGTTGCAGTGCACCCCCACGGTATGGCCGACCCCACCCAGCCGGGTCACCGCACGGCAGGTCTCGATCGCGGCCGGGTAATCCATGGCCCTGAAGAGCGCCAGCACCGGGGCCAGGATCTCGTAGGAGAGCGGGTGCCCCGGTCCTACGCCGTCCTGCTCCGCCACGAGGAGGCGCGTCCCGTGCGGGACCGGGAACCCAGCCCGTCCCGCGATGACGCTGGCGGGGCGCCCGACCACGTCGGCACGCATGGTCTCGTTCGCCGTGTCGAAGCAAACGGGCCCCAGCGCCAGCGACTGCTCCCTCGTGCAGAAGTAAGCCCCCTGCTTCTCCATGAGCGGGCGGATCGCGGCGCCGACCCCCGGCTCCGCCACGAGCGCCTGCTCGCTGGCGCAGACGGTACCGTTGTCGAACGTCTTCGAGTGCACGATCATTCGCGCGGCGAAGGCGAGGTCCGCGGAGTGGTGGACGTACACCGGGACGTTGCCGGGGCCCACGCCGAGTGTGGGGGTCCCGGACTGCTGGGCCTTGCGCACCAGGGGGACCGTCGCGGTCGCGAGGATCAGGGCCAGCTTGCGATGGCGCATCACCGCGTCAACGATCTCGTTCCGAAAGGGCTCGATCCATTGGATCGAGTGGGCCGGGGCCCCCGCCGCCTCGGCGGCTCTCGCGAGGATCCGCGCCGTCTCGCGGCAGCACCTCCGCGCGCCGCGATGGAAGCTGAAGATCACCGGGTTCCGGGTCTTGAGGCAGATCAGCGCCTTGAAGATCACCGTCGAGGTCGGATTGGTGACGGGGGTCAGCGCCAGCACGGGGCCGATGGGCTGGGCGATCTCGGCGATCCCCCGCTCCGAGTCGTGCGAGAGCATCCCCACGGTCCGTCGCGACCTGATGTCCTCGTAGACCCGAAGGCTCGCCCACGCGTTCTTGATGACCTTGTGCTCGAAGACGCCGATCCTGGTCTCCTCGACCGCGAGCCGTGCCAACTCGATCCGCGCGTCGAACGCGGCGCGGAATACCGCCTCCACGATCCGATCGGTGCCTTCCTGATCGAGCCGGCGGAACGACTCGGCCGCGTCGCGGGAGCGCCCCACGACCGCGTCGGCGTAAGCTTCAACGTCGCCCATCGGAGCCACTCGCGCGTCCGCCTCGTCGGCGGTCAGCTCCCGTACTTCGCGATGATCCCCTTCTTGTCCAAGCCGAGAATCCCGTGCTTCTCACCGACCTTCCTGAACGCCTCGAGCGCCCCCTCGAGCATCGGGAGATCGTGGTCCGCCGAGAGCTGGGTCCGGATGCGCGCCTGGCCGGCGGGAACCACCGGGAAGAAGAAGCCGACGGCGTACACCCCCTCCCGGAACAGGTCGCGCGAGACGTCCTGGCTCAGCTTCGCGTTGAACAGCATGATCGGAACGATCGGGCTCTCGCCGTCCTTGATCACGAAGCCGGTCTCCTTGAGTCCCCGTCGCCAGAACGTCGTGTTGGCCTCGAGCTTGTCCCGGCGCTCCGGGGTGGAGCTCAGAATCTCCAGCACCTTGAGAGCGGCGAACGCGATCGGAGGGGGCACGGCGTTGCTGAAGAGGTAGGGGCGGGCCCGCTGCCGGCAGAGCTCGACGATCTCCTTCCGTCCCGAGACGCAGCCGCCGCTGGCCCCGCCGAGCCCCTTGCCCAGGGTGGTGGTGATGATGTCGATCTTCCCGACCACGCCGAAGTGCTCGTGGGTCCCCCGGCCGGTCCTCCCGATGAACCCGCTGGCGTGGCTGTCGTCCACGAAGACCATGGCATCGTGCTTCTCCGCCAGGGCCACGATCCGGTCGAGCGGCGCGAGGTCGCCGTCCATTGAGAACACCCCGTCGGTGATGATCAAACGGACCCGCCGGTCCCGGTGCTCCTCGAGCTTCTGCTCCAGGTGGGCCAGGTCGGCGTGCTTGTACGTGTCGTGCATCGCCTTGCAGAGACGGATGCCGTCGATGATGCTGGCGTGCACCAGCCGGTCCGAGATCATCACGTCGTCGGGCCCGAGGATCGCCTCGAACACGCCGGCGTTGGCGTCCATGCAGCTGGGGAACAGGATGGTGTCCTCGGTTCCCAGGAACCGCGTGATCGCGCCCTCCAGCTCCCGGTGCACGTCCTGCGTCCCGCAGATGAACCGGACGCTGGACATCCCGTAGCCCCTCTCCTCGAGGCCGCGGTGCGCCGCCGCGATCACTTCCGGATGGCTCGACAACCCCAGGTAGTTGTTGGAGCAGAGGTTCACGACCCTTTTCGGCTCGGCGCCCGCCGGGAATTCCACCAGGATGCCGGACGACTGCGGCGAGTGGATGTACCGCTCTTCCTTGAAGAGACCCTGCCCGCGGATGGACTGAAGCTCCGTCCTGAAGGCCTGCTGCACCGCGTCCGGGTAGGCCATGTCAGGCGTCCTTTCGGATGCGGCGGACCAGCTCCATGATCCGGCTCACGGTGTCGAACGCTTCGGGGGTCGCCTGGTCGTCCGGGATGCTGATCGCGTATTTCCTCTCGAGGAATCGCTTGAGGCTGACCATGCTGAAGCTGTCGACGATGCCGCTCGAGATCAGCGGCGTCTCCTCGTCGAGCTCAAGGTCCTCGGCGTCCTCCTCGTCGAGGTACTCCTTCCGGATGTAGTCCAGGATCGTGTCCTTCATGGGTCGTCTCCTATCGGGGCGCCGGGGCGGCCTCCGTCAGTCATCGTCCAGCGTGCTGGTGTCCCCCACGTCCTGCCCCATCTCCTTCGCCTTCAGCATCCGCCGCATGATCTTCCCGCTGCGAGTCTTCGGAAGCCGGTCCAGGAACTCGATCTCCTGGGGCATGGCGAGGGGGGACAGCCGCTTGCGGATGAAGTTCATGATGTCGAGTTCCAGGTCGGACCCCGGCTCGAAACCCGGGCGGAGCGCGACGAAGGCCTTGACCACCTCCATGTTGATGGGATCGGGTTTGCCGATCGCCGCCGACTCCGCCACCGCGGGGTGTTCCAAGAGGGCGCTCTCGATCTCGAACGGTCCGACCAGGTGCCCGCCGGTGTTGATCACGTCGTCGTCGCGGCCGGAGAACCAGAAGTACCCGTCGGCGTCCAGGCTCGCGCGATCGCCGCAGATGTACCATCCGTTCACGAACTTCCTCAGGTAGGTCGCGGTGTTGTTCCAGTAAGTCCGCATCATGCTGGGCCAGGGGGGACGGACCGCGATCATTCCCACGCGTCCCGGCGCCTCGATCTCCTCCCCGGTCGCGGGGTCCACCACCGCCGCGACCAGCGCCGGGAAGGGCCTCCCCATGCTTCCGGGCTTGACCGGCATGCCGGGTAGGTTCGTGACCACGATCGCGCCGGTCTCGGTCTGCCAGAACGTGTCGTGGAAGTCCAGGCCGAACGCGGCGCGCCCCCAGTGGACCCCCTCGGGGTTGAGCGGCTCGCCGACGCTGCACATGTGGCGGAGCGACGACAGGTCCCGGCGCTTGACCGGCTCGACGCCGTCCTTCATCAGCATCCGAATGGCGGTGGGGGCCGTGTACCAGACGG
This sequence comes from Terriglobia bacterium, assembly GCA_020073205.1. Lineage (NCBI taxonomy): Bacteria > Pseudomonadati > Acidobacteriota > Terriglobia > Terriglobia bacterium. The sequence goes on along the minus strand of JAIQFR010000011.1, from coordinate 24,419 downwards.
TCACCCGGTGCTTCTCCATCGTCTCGTACCAGCGATCGCTCGAGAATCCGGCGTCGAGCACCACCTGCGTCACGCCGAGCGACCACGGGCCGATGATCCCGTAGCTCGTCCCGGTGACCCATCCCGGGTCGGCGGTGCACCAGTAGACGTCGTCGTCCTTGAGGTCGAGCACCGTCTTCGAGGTCAGATACTGCGCCAGGATGCTGGAGTGGACGTGGAGCGCGCCCTTGGGCTTCCCGGTGGTGCCGCTGGTGTAGTGGAGCACGCTCGGGCTCTCCCCGTACGTGCGGAACACCGGGAACTCGTCGATCCCGTGGTCCATCATCGAGAACGCGATCTCGCCCTCGTGGAGCCTCCGCCTCGCCGCGTCGTGGTCCACGACGATCACGGTTTTGAGGTCCGGAAGGCGCTCGCGGATCTTGCGCACCTTCCCGAGATGCTTGTGCTGCGTGACGACCGCGACGGCACGGCTGTCGTCCGCACGCTGGAAGAACGCCTCCTCGCCGAACGCGGAGAAGAGCGGCTGCACCACCGCGCCGACCTTCAGGATCCCCATGAACGAGATGTACAGCTCCGGGATCCGCTCGAGGAGGACGCAGACGCGGTCCAGGTCGCGGATCCCCTGGAGCGCCAGGAATTCGGCCCAGCCGTTGCTCAGCCGCATCACGTCCCGGTAGGTGAAGCGACGCACCTCCCCCGCGTGGTTCTCGTGGACGAGGGCGATCTTCTCGCCGCGCCCGAGCGCCACGTTGCGATCCACGCAGAGGTGGCTGAGGTTGAGCGGCGCTCCCTCGCTCAGGCCCAGCTCGCGCCGGGCGACGTCCCACGTGATCTCGCGCCTCAGTCGCTCGTAGTCGAAGGACTCGCTCAAGGCCGTCTCCCCCGTCAAAGGCCGATCCGCGCCGGGCGCAGACCTTAGCACAGACGCGCCGACCGGCAAAGGAAGCAGAGGGTGGCGGGCGAGGGGGACACGGGCGCGGCCGGCGTGGTCGTGCCGGACCGGCGATCCATCCCCGGCGTCAATCGTCCTTGAGATTCAAGAAGGCCTTCATCTGGGCCAGCAGGTACTCGTACTGCTGCGGCTCGGCCGGCACCAACCGGTACTCGTTGATGACCCGGACCTGCATGCCGAGCCACTCGCGCCAGCAAGCCGGACACACGCGCTCCCTCACCTTCTCGCCGACCGGGCCGGGAAGCGGGGCCCGCTCGAGACGAGTGAAAGGCGCGACGCCGCAGCGGGAACAGCCGATGTCCTCCATCTCTCACCCCCGAGCCCGCCGGCGCGCCCAAGCGGCGCGCGGGGCGCCTAAGTTAGAGCGTCCGGCATGGCATTGCAAGGCGCTCCCGGGGCGCCGCGGGAACGATGTATGATTCTCGCGGCCGGGAGGGTGGGACATGCGCGTGGACCGGCAGGAGTTCGAGGCCATCGCGGTGGTCTCGGTGGCCGAGCCGCTCGAGGTGGATCTCGGGAACGCCGACGAGTTCAAGTCGAAGGTGCTCGAGGCCATGGGGGACACCCGGCTCGTGATCCTGGACGCGGCGCGGGTGGAGTTCTTCGACTCCGCGGGGATGGCCGCCCTCCTCTCGCTCCAGAAGCGGCTCGCGATCCGCGACGGGAAGCTGGTGCTGGCTGGCCTCAACCGCTCGATCCTCGAGATCTTCAGGATGGTCGGATTCGACGTGGTCTTCGAGACCTATCCGGACGTCCCGCGGGCCGTGGCCGCGCTCGGCGGTTAGGGTCGCACAGGAGGGCACGGTGGCGGACGAGCGCGAGATCCCCGTCAAGATCCCGGACGACGTCCTGCGCGGGGCGTACGCGAACCAGATGGTCGTGGCCCACACCCGTGAGGAGTTCGTGCTGGACTTCATCAGCCTCTTTCCCCCCGGCGGGTTGGTGAACGCGCGAATCGTCGTGAGTCCGGGGCACCTGAAGCGGATGATCCGGGCACTCCAGGACAACCTCGCGCGCTACGAAGGGGAGTTCGGCCCGCTCAACGAGGCGCCCCCGCCGGGACCCGGAGAGTACAAGCACTGAGGCGGGTCGGGAACGGGAGCGGTGGAATCGCGTCGTCCCGCGCTCCGTCAGGCGGGCGCGGCCTGCGGTCCCCGGCCACCCCCGGCCAGCGCGTCGAGCGCCCGCTCCTCGAGACCCCTCGGCGAGAGACCGACGTGGTCCAGGAGCTGGGCCCGGCCGCCGTGGGTCGTAAAGCCGTCGGGGATGCCGAGCCGTACGACCCCGTCCATCGGAAGACCCGCCCCCTCGAGGGCCTCGAGGACGCCGTCCCCGAAGCCGCCGGTCAGGGTGTTCTCCTCCACGGTGATCAAGAGCGGGAACCGCTGGCGGAGCCTCGGCAGCATCGTGGCATCCACGGGCTTCACGAAGCGGCAGTTGATCACCGCAGCCCTGATGCCGCGAGCTTCCAGCCCGCGCCTCGCCTCGAGGGCGGATTCGACCATGGCGCCCACGGCGAGGAAGGCGATACCCGACCCGTCGTGGAGCTCCTCCCACGAGCCGATCGGTAGGATCTTGGGCGGCCTCGACGGATCGTAGCCCGGCGGCGCGGCTTCCCGCGGGAAGCGGAACGCGAACGGCCCGTCCTCCTGCGACAGCGCCGTCCACAGCAGGTCGCGGAGCTCGTTCCCGTCGCGCGGCGCCGCGAGGACCATCCCGGGAACCGCCCTCATGTAGGCGAGGTCCAGCACGCCGTGATGCGTGGAGCCGTCGGCGCCGACCAGACCGCCGCGGTCGAGGGCGAACACCACCGGCAGCCGCTGCAGCGCGACGTCGTGGACCACCTGGTCGAAAGCTCTCTGCAGGAAGGTGGAGTACACCGTGACGACGGGGCGAATCCCGTCGCACGCCATCCCTGCGGCGAAGCAGACCGCGTGCGCCTCGGCGATGCCCACGTCGAAGAAACGCCGCGGGTGCATCTCCTTGAAAGGGGCCAGGCCCGTGCCCGACGCCATCGCCGCCGTGATGGCGACCATGCGCGGGAACCTGTCGGCCGCCTCGATCATCGCCCTGCCGAACACGGCGGTGTAGGACGGACCCGGGACCGCGGGCGCGGCCAGGGTCTTGCCCGTCGCCCGGTCGAAAGGGGTCACCCCGTGGAACGATTCGTCGTCCTCCTCCGCGGCGGTGAGCCCTTTGCCCTTGCGGGTGAGGACGTGGAGCAGCACCGGTCCCGGCCGTTCCAGGACTTTCGGGATCAGGTGCATCAGGAGGTTCAGGTCGTGGCCGTCCACCGGCCCGAAGTAGTTGAACCCCAGGGACTGGAATACGCCGCCGGGCGCCAGAGCCGAGTTGATCGCGGCCTCGACGCGCTCCGCCGCGCCCCGCATCTGCCCGCCGGCGGGGAGCTTGCGCAGGAGGTTCAGCCCCTCGTCGCGGAGCTTCTTGAGGCGCGGGCTCATCTTGATGCTGGTCAGGTACTGCGCCACCGCGCCGACGTTCGGCGAGATCGACATCCCGTTGTCGTTGAGCACGACGAGGAGATTCCTCCCCGAGTGCCCCGCGTTGTTCAGGGCTTCGTAGGCCAGCCCGCCGGTCATCGCGCCGTCCCCCACGACGGCCACCACGCGGTGGCGCTCGCCGGCGAGATCGCGCGCGGCCGCCATGCCGAGCGCGGCGGAAATGGCCGTGGACGCGTGCCCCGCGCCGAACGCGTCGTAGGGGCTCTCGTCCCGCTTCAAGAAGCCCGAAATCCCTCCGAACTGGCGGATCGTCCAGAGCGCCTCGCGCCGCCCGGTGAGCACCTTGTGAACGTAGGCCTGGTGACCGGTGTCCCACACCAGCCGGTCGCGCGGAAGATCGAGGCAAGCTTCGAGCGCCACCGTGAGTTCGACGACTCCGAGGCTCGCCCCGAGGTGCCCCCCTTTTCGCGACACCACCTCGATGACGAAGTCCCGAACCTCGTCGCACAGCCTGGCGAGTTCTTCCCGGCTCAGCCCCTTGAGGTCGGACGGCGAGGTGATCCGGTCGAGCACGGCGCGGGGTCTGGCCGGTGGCGCGCCGGCGCGATCCGACGCCCGGTCCGCGGAAGCGTCCGCCGGCGGCAGAGCCTTCTCGCGGATCACCTCTTCCATGCTCGGCACCCCACTCGCCCAGGCGCTCGGGCCACTCTATCGAATGCCGCCGTCGACCGCCAACGGCGCCGGCGCCGTCTCGGCGCGCCGGGAGATCTCCAGCATTCGCGTCAGCGCCACCCGTGCCGGCCTCGCGATGTCCTCGGGGACCTCGACCTCGTTGATGATCCGCTCCGCGGCGAGCTCGTCCAGCACGAAGAGCAGGTGTTGCGGATCGATGCGGTTCATGGTCGCGCAGACGCAGGTTCCGGTGACCAGCGGCAGGACTCGCCTGTCCGTGTGGGCCCTGGCGAGGCGGGACACGAGGTGCAACTCCGTCCCGATGGCGATGACCGAGCCTGCCGGCGCCTCCTCCACCCGCCGGATGATGTCGGAGGTGGATCCCACGTCGTCGGCGGCCCGTACCACGTCGAGGCTGCATTCCCAATGGACGAGCACGAGGATCCCGGGGTGGCTCGCGCGCAGCGCCTCGATCTGGCCGACCGCGAAGCGCGCGTGGACCTGGCAATGCCCCTTCCAAAGCAGGACCCGGGCCTCCCCGATTTCTCCGCGGGTCAGGCCGCCCGATTCGAGGGTGGGATCCCACAGGCGCATCCGGTCCAGCGGGATGCCCTTGGCGGCCCCCATGTTCCTGCCGAGGTGCTGGTCCGGTAGGAAGAAGAGGGACTTCCCCTGGGACAGGGCCCAGTCGTAGATCGCGCCGGCGTTCGAAGAGGTGCAAACCGTTCCGCCCCGCGTGCCGACGAACGCCTTCACCGCCGCGGACGAGTTGACGTAGGTGACCGGCACGACGCCATCGGGTTCGCGGGCGGTCGCCATCTCCTCCCACGCCACCTCCACGGAGTCGATCTCCGCCATGTCGGCCATGGAGCAGCCGGCCTCGAGGTCGGGGAGGATCACGCGCTGCTCCGGCGCGGCGAGGATGTCGGCGGTCTCGGCCATGAAGTGCACGCCGCAGAACACGATCCATCGCGCGTCGGCGCGGGCCGCGGAGGCCTTGGCCAGGCCGTAGGAGTCGCCCGTGAAGTCCGCGAACGCGACGACCTCGTCCCGCTGGTAGTGGTGGCCGAGTATCAGCACGTCCCTTCCGAGCCGCTCGCGAGTTGCCGCGATCCGGCGCACCGCCTCGGCATCGGTCATCGACGCGTAGGGCTCGGGGAGGATCTGCATCGGGGGCGGCTCCAGGGCCTCCGGCGGAGCCTCTCCGCCGGGCTCTCGCCGGACCGATCGATTATAGCAACCGCTCGGGCGCCAGCGCCCGGTCGACCTCGCGACGGAGCGCCTCGAGCGTGCCTTCGTTCCGGACGATCCGGTCCGCGAGGAGGAGCGTCGCGCGAAGCTGCTGCGCGTCCGGGTCGGAGGAGTTCTCCTGGCGCTCGCGCTCCTCGAACGCCTCGAACGTCGCCGGGTCGCCAGGGCGAGATCGCGCGAGCGACCTATCGAAGCGCACCCGGGCGGGCGCGTCGACGCCCAGGAGGAGGAATCCGGGAATGCGGCGGAGGACGCCGACCTCCGCGGGGTTCCGGATCGAGTCCACGACGTCGCGAACGCCGATCCTCGCGAGGATCCGCTCCGCGAGGATCCCGGGACCCCCCGCGCGCCTCAGCTCGTTTCCGGTCCGGATCAAGTGCTCACGGTCGAGAGGGAATCCGCGGGCGGCCGCCTCCTCCCTCACGACGTCCGAGAGCGAGTGGACCGCGAAGCCGAGGACTCGAAAGTGGGCGGCGACCTCCCCTTTCCCGGCGGCGTTGGGCCCGGTCAGGCCGACGACCATCCGTCTCCCCGGAATCGGACCGACGGGAGATCGATCGTCAACTCCCACTCGGCGGGTCCGCCGGCGGGTTGTCTTCGGGTGGGGTTTGCGTGTCCGGCGGCGGCTCCTCCGCGGGGGGCTGCGTGTCCCCCGGGGCCGGCGCGGTCGTTGGGGTCGGCGCTGCGGTGCCGTCTCGCCGCACGTCGACATGGATCATGCCGCCCCTCCGGCCGGCGCCGCCCTGGCCGGGCGGCGTAATGGGCGCGGGCAGCCCCGAGCGCTGGAGGGAGTCCGCCAGCGCCGAGCGGTTGCCGACCTTCGTCGCGAGCCTCGCGGAACCGGTCGCGCCGACGGCGCTCCCCTGCTGAGCCGCGCCGTCGCCCAGGGACTTCCCGGCGAGCTGGTTCCTCCAACGCGCAGGCATGCTCGGGGTGCCGGTGATGGGATACGACCCCGCGTTCGACACCCCTCCGCCGACCGGCCCGGCGAGTGCCTGATTCGCGGGATGATAGACCGGATTGAGGTAGACGCTTTGCCCGGAGGATTCGATCTTGTCCACCATGGAGACCGGGAACCCCATCTTGGAGTTCGCTCCCAGCTCCACCGAGATCATGTCCTTCTCGACGGTGTGGGACGTGATGGGAAGGGTCGTACCGTTGGTAAAGTAGATGATCTCGTCCGCCATCGCGGGCGCCGCGATCAGGACGCCGAGGACGCACAACCCAGAAAGCGATCGCCCGACTCGCATGACGCCCTCCTCGCCCTCACCTGGCGACGCCCTCGCGCGGAGGAAGTGTACCCTCATACCCCGTCTGCGACAACCGGAGCGGCGGCCGGATCGCCGTGCGCGGCGGTTGCGCCCACGGGCGCCGCTCCGTAGAATCGACCCATGCGCAACGGAATTCCGCCCCTTTCCCTGGCCCTGCTCGTCAGCGCCGCGCTGCCTGTGGCGGCCGCGCCGTCGAGACCGTCGCCGGAAGACGCCGTGAAAATCGAGATCGGTGTCGCGCCGAAGCCCGTGGCGCCCGGAGGAGTAGCCGAGGTCACGGTGCAGCTTTCGGTGAATCCTGGCTTCAAGCTCAACAAGTACCCGAAGATCAAGCTCGCCGTTCCCGCCGTCGCGGGGCTCGTTTCGGGCGGCGAGACGTCCCAGGGAACCGACGCGGCGCCGCCACCGGACCGACTCGACACGAATTACTTCAAGTCGCTGGACCCGCTGCGGCTCAAGCTCGACGTCACGCCGTCGGCTGCGCCGGGCCTCCACGACCTCGACGCCAGGCTCTCGTATTTCTATTGCGTGGCGGCGAGTGGCTACTGCGCCCCGGCGAAGATCTCGCTCAAGATCCCCCTCGTCGTTCGGTGATCCGAGCTCCCCTCGGCGGCCCGACCCTTACGCCCGCGCGCGCGATCCTGAATTCGAGGACGCGGGCGCCCGTCGCCCCGAGCGCCCTCGAGACGTCCCGAGCCTTTCCGGCCCGCGCGAACGCCACGAGGCAGCCGCCGCCTCCCGCGCCGCAGGCTTTCACTCCGGCCGCCCCGGCGCGGCGGGCCGCCTCCCCGGCACGAAGCAGGGCCGGGGTCGCCACCGAGGGGGCGAGCCGGTAGCGCAGCCGGCCCTCCTCGCCCAGTATCCTCCCCGCCGAATCGAGGTCCCGTTCGCGGAGCGCGGCGTGGAGCTCCCGCGCCAGCGAGGCGATCGCCTCGAGTCCCCTCGTGGTCTGCCGCTCCCGCTCGATCGCCCTCCGGAACATGTCCCAATTGCTGATCCCCGAACCTCGGGGCTCGCCGGTGTACGCGAGCACGAGCCGTTCCTCGAGCCCCGCCGGGATCGCGAGCGCCTCCCGTGCGGTCCCGTCGAATCCGTGGTGGTACGCCGCGAGCCCGCCGTGAATTGCCGCCAGGTAGTCCTGGTTGCCGGTCGGCGTGGCGATCTCGGCCGCTTCCACGTTCATCACCCTGCGGAGCAGCGCTTCGCGGCGGAGCCCGGCGCCGGTGAATCGGCTCAGGGCGGCGCCGACCGCGATCCCGAGAGCCGACGATCCGCCGAGCCCCGCGCCCGCGGGCGCGTCGGCCTCGGTCACGAGGGTCAGTCCCTCGCCGGGCTCGAACGCCGCAGCCAACCGGAGGAGGAGCGAGAGCGGTCCTCGGCCCTCGCCCGGGTTAAGAGGCAGCTTCCTCGTGACGCGGAGCCCTCGGTCCCGCGAGACGACCACCACCAGGCGGTCCTTGCGTGGCGCGACGAAGGCTCGGGCCCTGAGATCCACCGCGAGGTTGACGGTGATCGCTCCCGGGATCAGGAGCGACAGCGGCCAGATGTCGAGAGTTCCGCCCGCGAGGTCGATTCGGGTCGGAGCGGACGCCTCAATCGCGCCGGATCTCATCGGGGCTCCTGCGAAGCGTCGTCGTCCTCGGCGGATCCCGCGCCTTCGGACTCTCCCTCGGAGTCCTCGCCGCCGGAGACCGGATCGAACCCCCGGCGGCGGTGCTCCGCGAGGAGGCCGACGGCCTCCTCGAGACTCGACGCCGGAACGAGGATCCGGATCTCGCCGAGGCCATCGACGGTGAGCGGCAACAACATGTGCGTGACGTCCGAGACGACCTGGCAGGGGATACCGTACGCCTCGAGGAGGTGCCGGACGATCTCCGCCTCGCCGTCGCTCCAGGTCCTCATGAGGAGGGCGCCATCCTCGGGGCCGCCGCGGGGGCCGGAATTCTCTAAGGAGCTCATCGCTGCGTCGTCCGTCCCGCGCGTCCGAGCGCTCCCGCGCGCAGGCCGGCGAGAACCCTCGCGCGGGCCGACACGGCGTCCTCCCGCGGCACCCGGCGTTCTCCCCCGTGGTACACCTGCGTCAGGAGGTCGGTCCTTGCCCCCCCGCACGGACACGGCACCGGCGCCGCGTCGCCGAGCGGAGACAGAAGGTCGGCGCCGCACGCGCCGCAGCGCCAGAGGGATTTCGGCCCGGAGAGCTTCCCGCGCTTCGACGCGGCGCGACCCTCGATCTCCACCAGGTCCATCGAGACGTCCACCGGTGGAGCCGCGGTGATGTACGTCCCGACGCCGTACGCGTCCGCCGCCGGGTTGAGCTCCAGGATGTCGCTCTCCCCGAGCCCGCCGGACACGAACAGCTTCACGTGGCGGAACCCCCTGAGGTCGAGCTCCCACCGAACCTCGCGGAGGATCGCGAGCAGGTCCCCGCGCCTCGAGGCCGGGGTGTCGAGTCGTACACCCGCCAGAACCGGCCCCAGCGCCTCGGCAACGCGGAGCGCCTCGAATCGCTCGTCGTGAAACGTGTCCACGAGCACGATCCGGGGGACGTCCGGCGGCAGGGCCTCGTGGAACGCCTTCGCCGCCTCCACCGTGTCGCCGAAGAGGAGCACGAGCGCATGGGGCATCGTGCCGGAGGGCTCGATCCCGATCCGCTCCGCCGACAGGATCGCGGCGACCCCGTCGGCGCCGCCGATCCATGCCCACCGCTCCACGGCAGGCGCGAGGATCGGGTGGACCCTCCTCGCGCCGAAGCAGACGACCGGTCGCGGGCCGGCGGCGAGGCGGCACCGCGCCGCTCTCGTCGCGACCCCGCTGGCCTGGCACATCAGGCCGAGGAACGCGGTCTCGTGCCGGCCGAACTCGAGGTACCGGCCCTCGATCTCCAGCACGGGCTCCCCCGCACGGAAGAGCGTGCCGTCCGGCAGAGCGCGGACGCCGACATCGAGCGCCAGCTCCTCGATCATCGCGACGACGTCGTCCGCGCCGCACAGCACGGCCCACTCGCCGTCGCCCGGAAGCCGCTTGACGAAGAACTCCGCGCGGACGCGGCGGTCGATCCCGCGCGCCCTAAGGGTCCGTTCGGTCCTCTCGAAGTAGACGTCGGTGACTCGACCCCTCAGGACGTCCGCGGGATCGGCGGTGTGAAATTCCATGACGCTCCCGCTTCGATTCTACGCGGCGGACCGGCGGGCCACAACGACGCCCGGCGTCACGGGAGCTCCACCGGCCGGGACAGGCGATCACGCACGAAGCGCGAGAGGCGAAAGCGGTCCGACGGGATCATGTGATCGAATTCGACGCCGAATCCGACCGAGCCCCCGGCGCCTCGTCCCGGACCCCTCGGCCCCCGGACCACGCCGTCGCAGGCGATTTCGTTCTCGTCTCCGGGGAGGCGGAGGCGCAGCGGGATCCTGGCCCCCGGCGGAGGGAGGCGGGTCGAGCGCAGGAACGCGCCGGTCTCGGACAGATCCTGGCTGAACGTCTCGATCTCTTCGCGCTCGTGGACGAACGCGATCCTGACGCGGACCGGGTATCGCGCGCTCCGGCGCTCCCGCACCGCGAGAAGACCGCGAACGACCTCGAGGAACTCCCTCTGGACCAGCGGCTTGAACACCAGCGCGTCGGCGCCCGACGACTCGGCCTCCCGGCGCAGGGTCGGGGTGCTCAAGAGAAGCACCGGGATCCCGTCGAGGGCGCGATCGGATTTCACCTCTCGGCAGATTCTCAGGCTCTCCGGGTTCGATGCGTGGATTCCCACGACCAGGAGGTCCGGCCGCTCGCGGCGGAGCGCGGCGAGCAGCTCCTCTCCGCGCGGCGCCTCGACGAAGCGGATCTCGGGACGCTCCAGGAAGGTCTTCTCGAAGTCGAGGCCGAGATCGTCGCCGTCCAGGAGGAGGATCTTCTTGTCCGCCTCGCCTCCCATCCCCCCGTCCCGGCGAGGCGGGTCGTCTCGTGTGCGCCTCCCCGCCCGCTCTTCCGATCAGCGCACGATCAGTGTAGCGCACGCTCCCGGATCGAGGTACGCCTTCGCGACGCGGGCGACGTCGTCCGGGCGGACCCGCGGCAGGGCGTCCAGGCGTTTCTTCCCGTCCCCGGCCTCGCGTCCCGCCATGAGGTCGAGGGCGGCGAAGTACGCCTGGTTGATCCGGGTCATTCGCCGCATCAGGAGGCGCCCGCGGAGCGCGTTGACGGCGCGCTCGACGTGCCCGGGGTCGGGCGTCGCCGCGGCGAACTCCGCGATCCCGTCGCGGAGACCCCGGAGCGCCTCGTCGACGTTCGCCTGCCGCGTGCCCATGTTCACCTCGAGCTTCTCGCGCCCCGCGAGCCGCGTGACCGAGGCGGACATCGAGTAGGCGAGCCCTTTCTCCTCGCGGAGGTGGAACGACAGCCGGTCTCCCAGCATCGCTCCCGCCACCGCGAGCGCCGCTTCGTCCGACGGATCGGCGTCGAAGAGCCGCGCAATGACGATCTGGGCCATCCCCTTCCCGACCGCCGCGTCGGCCGCGAGGCCCGCGGGGGTGACGGGCGGCTGCGCGACCGGAGACGGCTCGGGGCCCGGGGGCAGGTCCCCGAGCGCCCCCCGCGCCGCCGTCAGGACCTCCGCGGGATCCACGGGACCGACCGCGGTGAGCACCATCCGGCGGCCCGAGACGTACTCGCGGTGGAACGCCCGGAGATCGTCGACGGTCACGGACGCGATCGAGGCCGGGGTGCCGAGCACCGGCCTCGACAGCGGGTGCCCAGGGTAGAGCGTCCGCGCCGCCAGTTCCTGGGCGACCGCGCGGGTGGACTCCGACTGCCTCTTCTGGAGGTCGATCATCTCCTTGCGCACCGCCTCGACGTCGTCCGGTGCGAGCCGCGGGTAGCGGACGATCTCCCCGAGCAGGGCCATCGCCTCGCGCCACCGCTCCGCCGGCACCTCGAGGCGCACGAAGGAGTACTCCGGCGTCGTGTAGTAGTCGTCGTACGGGATCGCCGGGTCGTCCACGAGCTTGATCCTCGCTCCGAGCGCGTCCAGTGCGGCGGACAGCGCCGCCGCGTCGCGGATCATCGTGCCCCGGAGGAGCATGCGGTGGAGGAAATCGGCGATCCCCTCCTTTCCGGCCGGCTCCGACGCCGAGCGGGGCGTGAGCGCGAGATGCACCGCGAACACCTGCGAGTCCCCGCTCCGCGCCGCCCACGCCCTGAGACCGGAGGGGAAGGTCTCCGACGCCTCTCCTCGCGGTGTCGGGGTCGGAGACGCCGGGGAGGGAGCCCAGGCCGCGGTTCCTTCGGCGAGGGACGGCCCCGAGATCGAGGCGCGGAGGGTGGGGAGCGCGGCGCGGATCGAGGACGCGGCGTCCTCGATCGGCTCCGCGGGAGAGGGAGCGCTCCCCAGGCGCCGCGCGAGTTCGTCCTTCGGCGATCCGAACAGGTACGCGGAGCGCGTCATCGCGTAGTACTGGATGTTGTCGGCGGTCAGCGCCTCGTCCGCTCGCTCTGCGGTCCTCGCCAGCGGGATCCGGTCCCACGCGGCCCCCCCGGGCTGCAGGGACCGGAGCCCTCCCACCAGCGCGTCGAGCACGGGACGGGGATCGCGGCCTTTCTCCAGAACCGCCTCGAACTCGATGGTGGACCAACCGTGGGCCCGCGGACTGGCCGAGAGGGAGAACGACTGGACCAGGGGATCCGCGCCCGACGTGAGCGCCAGGGAAAGCGGCGCGTCCTTTCCTGCGGAGAGCGCCGACAGCAGGAGCTCGACCGCGCCCATCCTCGGATCGTACGGCTCGATCGAGAGCGGGAGCGCCGCGTGGAGATACGAGCGACCCGCCTCGAGGGGAGACGTGGCGAGGTTCCGGTCCGGGACCTCAGGCCACGCCGCGTTCGAGGGCGGAGGGAGCTTTCCCTTGGGGGCGGCGCCGAAGGTCCTCCGCACCTCCTCGAGCATGCCGCCGGCCTCGAAATCCCCCATCACCACCAGCACCATGTTCGCCGGAACGTACCGCGCCTTGTAGTACGCGAGCACGGCGTCGCGGCTCATCCCCTTGATCGAAGCCTCGCTCCCCAGCACGGGCCGGGAGAGCGGCGTTCCGGCGTACGCGAATCCGCGGAAGGCGTCGCCCGCCAGGTAGTCCGGGTCGTTCCGGTCGCGGGCCAGCTCCTCGAGCACGATCCCCTTTTCCTTCTCGAACTTGTCCGGCGGCAGCGTGGAGTGGAACAGCATGTCCGCCTGGATCTCGAGTCCCTTCGACAGGAACTCCTTCTGGATCAGGAGCGTGAAGAGCGTGTGGTCCTCCCGGGTCGTCGCGTTGTTGTACGCTCCGTACCGGTCCACCTCGTCGTACAGCTCCCGCTGGGTCCGGGTCGCCGTCCCGTTGAACAGAAGGTGCTCGAGGAAGTGCGAGGCCCCGTTCAGGCCGTCGGGCTCGTCGACCACTCCCGTCCCGACGATCACCGACGAGCAGACCATCGGGTTCGCCCGATGCTCCACCAGGACGACCCGAAGGCCGTTCGACAGGACTTCCTCTCGGTACGCAGCGAGGGACGGCAGGGCGGCGAGCGCGACCACCGCCGCGACGGCGAGACCTCGGGAGCGAGCCATCGGACACCTCCTTGGGATGCGAGCGCGGCGCGTATGCTACACCTCCCTGGGAACGCCGCGGCCGGGCCGCGTGGGGAGGTGCGATGCGACGGACGATCTCGACGATGCTGGCCGCGGCGCTGCTCGCCCAGCTCGCCTGGGCGGAAGCGGGGGACGGCGCGGTGCGCGAAGAGGACGTCGCCGCAGCGATCCGTTTTCTCGCGTCTCCCGAGCTCGAGGGTCGACACGCCGCGGAGCGCGGAGGCGCGGTCGCCTCCGCCTTCGTGGCGGAGCGCCTCGAGGCCATGGGCTTTCTTCCCGCCGGTGACGAGACGCCGGCAGGGCGCTCCTTCTTCCAAACGGTCCCCGGGGTCGCCGCGGCGTACGATCCGGCGGCGTCGAGTCTCGTCGCGTCGGGAGGCGCGGGGCCGGACGCGCGACAGGAAGGGACCACCGGGCGATTCCTCGTCGTGCCCGATCGCGCGGAATCGGCGTCGGCGGACGGCGCCCTGGCGTTCGCGGGATTCGGGATCCGCGCACCGGAGTACGGCCACGACGACTACGCGGGGCTCGACGTCTCGGGGAAGATCGTCCTGGTGCTCTCCGGGGAGCCGGGCGAGACCGATCCCGCCTCGAAATGGAACGGGACCCGACCCACGCGACACGCGATCTCCGCGGCGAAGGCCCGCCTGGCGCAGTCGCTGGGGGCCGCGGCCCTCCTCGTGGTGCCGAATCCCGCCGGGCGGGCGCGCAGCGCGGCGGACCTCCTCGCGGGACGGAAGGACGAGCTGAATCGCCCCTTCCTCGGCCTCGATGGCGCCCCTCCTCCGCTCCCCGTCGCCTACCTCGATCCGGCGGCGGCGGCGGCGATCGTGGCGGGGACCGGCCTCGACCTCGGCGCGGCTTCGGCGGATCTCGAGGCGGGGCGCCAAGCGTCGCGCGTCCTCGCGGGGCGGAAGATCTCGCTCGCGCTCGCCTACGCCGACCGCAGGAAGGTGACGCTCCGAAACGTCGTCGCGCGGCTCGGCGCCGGAAGGGGGCTCGAGGGCGAGGTGGTGGTGCTCGGAGCTCACTTCGACCACCTCGGCGCGCCGAACGGCACGCTCTATCCCGGCGCGGACGACAACGCGTCGGGCGTCGCGGGGCTCCTCGCCGCCGCGGCGGGGCTCAAGGCGGCGCCGCCCCGAGGGGCCGCGGAGATCGTGGTCGCCTCATGGACCGGCGAGGAGGAGGGGCGCCTCGGATCCATCGCGTTCCTGGACCGGCCCCCGGTGCCGAGGGAGCGGATCCGAGCCGTCGTCAACCTCGACGTGCTCGGGCGACCGAATCTCGACCGGGCGGCCTACCGCCGAACGCTCCAGGTACTCTACAGCGCGGCGGCGCCCCTGCTCCGCGAGCTCGCCGTCGCCGCCGACCTGGGGCTCGGCCTCGATCTCCGGTTCTACGGCGGACTGCGATTCCAGCCCGTCAGCGACCACTACACCTTCTTCGAGGCCGGCATCCCCATCGTCTACCCGTTCGCCGGGTACATCGAGGACTACCACCGCCCGGGCGACACCGTGGACAAGATCGACGCGGGCCTCGTCACGGCGTCGGCGCGCTTCGTCGCGCGCCTCGTCCGCCTCGTCGCCGACCACGACGGCCCAGTTCGGCTGGATCCGGCGATCCAGGCCGCGCCGACTCCGGACCCGTTCGACCGCCCCGACTTCTGAGGCTCGGTCAGCAATCGCGCCCACGTCCCTGGACACGGGGTGCTCGGTGTGCGTACAATGGCGCATCCCGCGGCGAGGTGTGCGATGCTTCGCGGACGGGCGCGCCCGGGGCGCGTGCCGTCCTTCCGGTGTCCCCGGTTTTCTCGCAGTCGATGCCGCTGTCGTCCCGCGCTCCCGTGGCACGTTGGATGCACTAGCATCGCCTCGGGGCCGCCAGACCCGGCGCCGGGGTGTGGTCGAGGAGCGCGGATTCGGCACGGGAGGGATCTTTCATGGCGAAGCGCAGCGGTACCGTCACCGTCGAGGCGAACAAGTGCAAGGGGTGCGGCCTCTGCGTCGCGGCCTGCCCCACCAAGTCGCTGCGCCTCGGCGCGTCCTTGAACCGCCTGGGGTTCCACCCGGCCGAGTTCCTCGAGGGCACCGGCTGCACGGGGTGCGGGGTCTGCTACTACGCGTGCCCTGAGCCGGCGGCGATCAGCGTGTTCCACGTGGTGGACGAGGTGGCTTGACGCCACCGACCGGGGGACCTCCCATGGCCTACCAGCTCATCAAAGGAAACGAGGCGATCGTCAAGGGGGCGATCCTCGCGGGATGCCGCTCGTTCTACGGCTACCCGATCACACCTGCCAGCGAGATCGCCGAGGCCGCCGCGAAGTACTTCCCGCCCGCGGGCGGGACCTTCGTCCAAGCGGAGTCGGAGACTGCGGCGATCAACATGGTGTTCGGCGCGGCGGCCGCCGGCGAGCGCAGCATGACCGGCTCGTCCGGCCCCGGCCTGTCGCTCATGCAGGAAGGGCTCTCCTACCTCGCGGGGGCCGAGCTGCCGTGCGTGGTCGCGGACATCATGCGGGGCGGCCCCGGCCTCGGGAACATCGGGCCGGAGCAGGGCGACTACAACCAGATGGTCAAGGGCGGCGGCCACGGAAACTACCACAACGTCGTCTACGCGCCGGCCTTCGCCCAGGAGATGTGCGACTTCACCATGAAGGCGTTCGACGTCGCGGACCGTTTCCGGAACCCCGTGATCATCCTCACCGACGGGTTCACCGGCCAGATGATGGAGCCGGTGAACTTCCCCGCCGCGGCGACCGCGCCTCCTCGTCACGACTGGGCCACCCGCGGGGACGCCGAGACGCGAAAGAACCTGATCACGTCGATCTTCCTGTCGCACGAGGACCTCGAGGCGCACAACCGGAAGCTGATGGCGAAATACGCCCGGGTCGTCGCCGAGCTGCAGGAATGGCGATCCTACCGAATGGAGGACGCCGAGGTGGCGCTCGTGGGGTACGGGATCGTCGGGCGGGTGCTCCGCACCACCGTCGATCTCGCGCGCAAGGAGGGGATCAAGGCCGGCCTCATCCGGCCGGTGACGCTCTTCCCCTTCCCGACCCGGGCGATCGACGACGCGGCCGGCAGGGTGAAGCGCTTCCTGGTCGTGGAGCTGTCGGACGGCCAGATGGTCATGGACGTTCGCCTCGCCGCCAGGGAGCGTCGCCCCGTAGGGTTCTACGGGAGGCAGGGAGGGATGGTCCCCACACCCACGGAGATCCTCGAGGTCCTTCAGGGCACCCGGGAGGAAGACCATGTCCATCACGCCGGCGTTTAGCTGCCCCGACACCTTCTACGACTCGTTCGAGCGGAAGGACGGGGACAAGGGCTCCACGCACTACTGCCCCGGGTGCGGCCACGGGCACGTCCACAAGTACATCGCCGAGGCCCTGCACGATTTCGGGGTGAAGGACCGGACGGTCCTGGTGAACCCCGTAGGCTGCTCGGTGTTCGCGTACTACTACTTCGACGTCGGGAACATCCAGGTTCCGCACGGGCGCTGCCCTGCGGCGGCCACGGGGGTGAAGAGGGCCCACCCCGACGCGATCGTGCTGGGCTACCAGGGGGACGGCGACCTCGCCGCGATCGGCGGCAACGAGATCATGCAGGCGGCGAACCGCGGCGAGAACATCACGATCTTCTTCGTCAACAACGCGATCTACGGAATGACCGGCGGCCAGATGGCCCCGACCACGCCGGTGGACATGCGGACCACCACCTCCCCCCTCGGCCGCCACGTGCAGAACGAGGGGTTCCCGATCAAGGTCTGCGAGCTGCTGAACGCCCTCACGGCGCCTTACTACCTCGAGCGGGTCGCGGTGGGCGACAACAAGAACAATACGAGGGCGCGAAAGGCGATTCGGAAGGCGATCGGGAACCAGATCGAGAACAAGGGATTCTCGCTGGTGGAGATCCTCTCCCCGTGCCCCACCGGCTGGAAGATGCAGCCCGTGGACGCCGCGGCGTGGACGATCGCCAGCATGACCCAGGTGTTCCCGCTCGGCGTCGTCCGCGACGGTCACGACCACGATCTCGGCCACCCGCGCTACCGGCAGGCGACGCCGCTCGAGAAGATTCCGGAGATCCTGGGCATCAAAGGCGACGGTCAGGAGCCGGCGCTCCCCGACCGAGGTCGCTCGATCGAGGAGCAGAGGATCAAGATCGCCGGGTTCGGCGGGCAGGGCGTGCTGCTGATGGGCGTCGTGGTGGCGCAGGCGGGGATGCTCTCCGGCCGGCACGTCTCCTGGATGCCGTCGTACGGGCCGGAAATGCGGGGCGGGACCGCGTACGCCAGCGTCACCGTTTCCGATGAGGAGATCGGCTCGCCGCTGATCCAGCATCCGACCGCGCTGGTGGCGATGAACGGTCCCAGCCTCGAGCGGTTCGGGCGGGACGTCGTGCCGGGCGGCACCATCTTCTACAATTCGTCGCTGATCCCGGAGGGCCCGAAGCGCGCCGACGTGCACGTCGTCGCCGTGGCCGCCAGCGAGGTCGCCGATCGCCTCGGCAACCCGAAGGTGGCCAACATGGTCATGCTCGGCGCCATGCTGGCCCACGACATCGGGGTCTCGAAGGAGGCGATCGTCGCCGCCTTGCCGGCCGCCGTGAAGGCCCACGCCCAGCTCATCGAGCTGAACCGGAAGGCGATCGACGCCGGGATCGAGGCCGCGAAAGGAGCTCCGGCCGGAGCGTAACCCCTTCCCCTCTCAGACGGCCCCTCGCGCTCCGGCCCCGTGCCACCCCCCGGGATATCGCTCCCGGGGGGTGGTTCTCCACGGGCCGAACTCGCGACGCTACGGACGCCCCCCGGTGTCCCGGAGCAGCGACGCGAGCTCCGCGAGGACCATCGCGGTCGCCCCCCACACCTTGTGCCCCTCGAGGAAGAAGAACGGGACCCGGTAATCCCGCCCCTCGAGGATGCGGTGCTCCACCCCGAGGCTCGACGGATCGAGGAGGTCGCGGAGCGGCGCCTCGAGGATCGCCTCGACCTCGCCGCAGGACCGGTGCATTCGAAAGCGAGCCATCGCGACCGCGGCCACGGGATGGATCACGAACCCGCTGACGGGAACGTGGAGCGGCGTGAGGCGGCCGAGCAGGCGGATCGCGCCGGGGTCCGCCCCGATCTCCTCTCGGGCCTCGCGGAGCGCGGCGTCCTCCACCGACTCGCCGGGCTCCACGGCGCCACCGGGCAACGACACCTGCCCACCGTGACGCGCGAGGCTCTCCGGGCGCAGCGTCAGGACGAGGCCGGCCGCGCCGCGACCGTCCGGATAGAGGAGCACGAGCCCCGCCGCCGCCCGCGAGGCTCCCGGCACCTCCCCCGGCCGCCATCCTCTCCGCGGGCTCGACGCCAGGAGCGCGTGGGCCACCTCCCCCGGGAGGGGGCCCGCGAGGGCCTTCGCGAGGCGCCGCTCGGCGTCGGCCAGGTCCATGCCAGCTCCCTCCACCGCCGACTCATGTTGAGCGAGCCCCGCGGGACGGTCAACCTCGCGCGACCCTCAGGGCACCCGTCCCGGAACCCGCTTGCCGGACGGACCGGTTCAACTTACTCTTCGCGGGTGGCGGACCTCTCGTTTCCCGTCGTCCCCGCGGCGCCCGTCGCGACGCCCACCCCGGTCGAGCAGGTGGTGCACCGGGACCCCCTCTCCGCGATCCGCGAGGTGCTCGCGATCTCCCTGGACGACCTGGTGAACGAGAGGCGGCTGAAGCACGCGGTCGATGACCTCTATCGCGCGACGCGGCGGATCGAGCGCGAGAGCCGACTCAGGCGGAGGCTCGCCGGGGCGGCCGCCGAGGCGTGGATCGCGGCGCACCTCTGATGGCGACCTCCGTCCGCGGGATCTTCCGGAAGAAGGGGCTGGATGACATCCTCGCGTCCGCGGAGGGCGGGTCGGTCCACCTGAGGCGGGCGCTGGGCCCGGTCCACGTCACGCTGCTCGGCATCGGCGCGATCATCGGGGCCGGGATCTTCGCGACCATCGGGACCGCCGCGGCCGGGGACGCGGCCCGGCCCGGCGCGGGCCCGTCGCTCATTCTCTCGTTCGCCATCACCGCGACGGTGTGCGCGTTCACGGCGCTCTGCTACGCGGAGTTCGCCTCGATGGTCCCGATCTCCGGCTCCGCGTACACGTACGCGTACTCGACCCTCGGCGAGGTGGTGGCCTGGATCATCGGCTGGGACCTGATCATCGAGTACGCGGTGGGGAACGTGGCGGTGGCCATCTCGTGGGCCAACTACTTCCGGACGCTGCTCGAGGGGTTCGGGATCCACCTCCCCCTCTGGCTGTGCACCGACTTCAGGACCGCGGCCCACATCCCCGGACTCTACGCGGGCGCTCCCCACGTCCTCGGCGTCCCGGTGGTATTCAATCTGGTGGCGTTCGGGATCGTGGCGCTGATCACCGTCGTCCTCGTCTGGGGCATAAGGGAATCGGCGAAGTTCAACGCGGTGATGGTCGGCATCAAGCTCCTCGTGCTCCTGTTCTTCATCGGCGTGGCGCTCTACTTCGTTCCTCCCGCGCGGATGGCGGAGAGCTGGGTTCCGTTCCAGCCCGCGGGCTGGGGTGGGACCCTCGCCGGCGCCGCCATCGTGTTCTTCGCCTACATCGGCTTCGACGCGGTCTCCACGGTGGCCGAGGAGACACGGAATCCTAGCCGCGACCTTCCCATCGGCATCCTGGCGTCGCTCGTGATCTGCACCGTCCTCTACGTCGCGGTGGCGGCGGTGTTCACCGGGCTCGTGCCGTACCCCGACCTCATCCGGCGCCTGTCGGTGGAGCAGGCGGAGCCGCTCACGATGGCGCTGCAGCACGTGGCCCCGTCCGCCGTGTGGGCCAGCACGATCGTGGCGTTCGGCTCGGTCGTCGCGCACACCGCCGTCCTGCTCGTCTTCCAGCTCGGCCAGCCCCGGATCTTCTTCTCGATCGCCAGGGACGGCCTGCTCCCTCCGGTGTTCGCCACGGTGCACCCCAGGTTCCGGACCCCGCACGTCACCACGATCCTCACCGGCGTGCTCGTGGGGAGCGTGGCGGCGTTCGCGAGCATCGACGAGATGGTGGACCTGACGAACATCGGGACCCTCTTCGCGTTCGTCCTCGTCTGCCTCGGGATCCCGATCCTCCGGTTCCGCGACCCGTCGCGCCATCGGCCGTTCCGGGTCCCGCTCGGCCCCCTTCTCTTTCCCTCCCTCGGCGTCGCGTCCTGCCTCGCGCTGATGGTGTACCTCCCGCCGGCGTCCTGGTGGCGATTCGTCGGATGGCTCACGCTGGGCCTCTCGATCTACACGTCGTACGGGTGGGCGCACAGCGCGGTGGGACGGCGGGACGGCCGGCCCGCGCGGACGCCGTGGCCCATGCAGGTCGGCGCCCTGGGGTTCCTCGCCGCCGCCGTCGGCCTCTTCGCGATGCCCCACGGGCTCGGGGTGTCCGGCATCGTGACCGCCGCCGCCCATCCGCTGGCCGAGGCGCACGGGCGCGCGCTCCTCGGCGTGCTCCTGGCGGGAGGGGGGGGCGCCGCGGGCCTGGCGGGCTCGCTGGCGGGCCTCCGCGGCGTGGGACGGTGAGGGGGCCCCGGCCCGGGTCTTCACCGACCGGCCGCTCCGGTGCTGTCTATGCCCCGCAGGAAGGCGCGCCGACGCCATCCCAGGATGGCAGCCCGCGCTTCGATTCTGCTAGAATTCCGGAGGAGGTCGGCGATTACAGTTCAACGATCGAGGATGACGCATCGCAAGTGGACCCAGTTCCCGTTCTCGAACGTGGAAGCGAGAACCGCTCTCCCGCCGGAGCCGAAGGGAACGTCCCGGCGGGACGTGACCTATCCAACGACCCCGCATCGCTGACCAAGGGAGCTTCCATGAGCCGCAGACTGGTCCCGTTCCTCGTGCTCGCCGCCCTCGGGCTCGCGCTGCCCGCCTGCGATTCCGTCAAGTTTCGCTACCACATGAACGAGGGGAACAAGGCGTACAAGTCCCAGCACTACGAGGATGCCATCGCCGAGTACCGGAAGGTCGTGTCGTTCCTTCCGAGCGACTGGAACGCGAACTACCAGATCGCGGTCTCCTATCTGGCCATGTACCATCCGAATTCGATCCACCCCAAGGACATCGAGTACTCCGAGAAGGCCGCCGCCGCCCTCGAGAAGCTCCTCACCATGAAGGCGCCGGACGCCGCCACGGTCGACAAGGTCCGCGGCTTCTACGTCGGCCTACTCACGGCCGCCAGCAAGTCGGACAAGGCCATCGCCTTCTACGAGGACCTGGTCAGGAAGGAGCCGAACAACCCGGTGTTCGCCGCGCAGCTCGCGCAGCTCTACGCCAAGAAGCCGGATTTCCCGCAGGCGCTCAAGTGGTTCACCCGCCGGGCCGAGATCGAGCCGAGCAACAAGGAGGCCTGGTACACGATCGGCGTGCTCTGCTGGGAGCGGTCGGCCAAGGGCGGCCTCCTGGTCTCGGACCAGGAGCGCGCCGATCAGCTCATACCCACGGGGATGAAAGCGCTCGAGAAGGCGATCTCTCTCGATCCCGATTACTTCGAATCGCTGGTGTACATGAACCTACTGTACCGGGAGAAGGCCAAGTTGGCGAGCGCCGCCGGCGACCAGGCCGCGTTCCAGGATTCGATGAACAAGTCCCAGGAGTTCACGAAGAGGGCCCAGGAGGCCCGCAAGAAGAACCTCGCCGCCGCCAAGGCGGCTTGAGGCTCGGGAAGGGCGGGCAATCCCATGTTCGAAGGAATGATCGAAAGCCGGAAGGGGTCGGGTGACAAGCAGAGCCCGTGGGCGTTTCCGGTCGCTCTCGGCCTGCACGTCATCCTGATCGGGGCGATCATCGGCGCGTCCTACATCATCGTCGAGGCGGTGCAGGACCCCGACCTGATGATCACGTTCACGGGGGCCGTGCCTCCGCCGCCCCCGCCTCCGCCGCCCCCGCCTCCGCCGAAGCGGCAGGTCACGCCGCAGACCGTCAAGCCGGTCGAGGTGAAGCCGATCATCCCCAATGAGATCGTCCAGCCGACCGTGGTGCCCAAGGAGGTTCCGAAGGCCCCCTCGGCGCCCGAGTCCGACGGGATCGACGGCGGCGTGGACGGCGGGGTCGAAGGCGGCGTCGAGGGTGGCGTGGTCGGCGGGGTCGTCGGCGGCGTCCTCGGCGGAACGATCGGAGGGGTCCTGGGCGGCGCCGAGGGCGGCAGCACCGAGCCGGTCCCGCTGGCGCCGGACATGGATCCGCCGGAGAGGATCCTGAAGGTCGATCCGGTCTACCCGGAGATGGCGCGCAAGGCGCGCATCCAGGGGCGGGTCGTGCTGCAGGCGATCATCAACGAGGAGGGGGACGTCGAGGGGGTGACCGTACTGAAGGCCAACCCCATGCTCGAGCAGGCGGCGATCGACGCGGTCAAGAAGTGGAAGTACAAGCCGGCGCGCCAGAACGGTCGTCCGGTGAAGATCTATTTCACGATCCAGGTCGAGTTTACGCTCAACTGACGGAAGCCGGCAGGAGCCGAGTCCTAAGGAGTCAGCCCATGAACATGTCCTTGACCCAGATGTTCGCCGAATCGGGTTGGGTGGCGAGAACGGTGATCATTTTCCTCCTGATCCTCTCGGTCTACTCCATCGCCGTCATGATCGAGAAGTTCATGACGTACCGGGCCGCCAAGAAGCAGTCGATCGAGTTCCTCCCGATCCTCGTGAAGTGCCTGAAGGACAACAACCTCCAGGGCGCCGTGGAAAAGTCGAAGCAGTACGGCAAGTCCCACATCGCGAGGGTGGTCTCGGCCGGTCTGCTGGAGTTCCTGAACCAGAAGTCCGAGGTCGCCGCGAGCTTCGACGTCGTCGGCGCCGTGACGCGCGCCCTCGAGCGGGAGACCGCGATCACCTCGGCCGAGATGAAGAAGGGGCTCGGCGGCCTGGCGACCATCGGCTCCACCGCCCCGTTCATCGGCCTCTTCGGCACCGTGTTCGGCATCATCAACGCGTTCACCGGCATGGCGCAGAGCGGCTCCGGCGGCCTCGCGGCGGTGTCCGCCGGTATCGCCGAGGCGCTGATCACGACGGCGTTCGGCCTCCTCGTCGCGATCCCCGCGGTGATGGCGTTCAACTACTTCACCAACCGTCTCGAGCGGTTCCAGATCGAGATGACGAACTCGTCCGCCGAGCTCATCGACTTCTTCCTCAAGAGGCACGGGGCGTCCTATGGTGCCCATTAAGGCCGCAGACGTAAAGTCGGACATCAACGTGACGCCCCTCGTGGACGTCGTGCTGGTCCTCCTGATCATCTTCATGGTCGTGACCCCGATGCTCCAGAAGGGTCAGGCCGTGAGGCTGCCTCAGACCGACAACCCCGACAAGAAGGCGGACGAGAAGAGCCAGATCATGGTGGCGGAGTCCGAGGGGAAGGACTTCTGGGTCGACAAGGTGAAGTGCACGGAGGCCCAGTTCCCGCAGACCATCAAGGAGGCCTTCGATCGCAATCAGAACTACAGCGTCCTCTTCAAGGCGGACGCCCATTTGACGTACGGCGACGTCAAGAAGACCATGATGAGGATCCGGGACGCCGGCTTCAACAACGTGGGCCTCGTCACGGAAAAACGACAGAAGACCTCGTAGCAGGACGGTGACACCATGGGAATGGCGGTAGGCGGCAAGGGTGGGCTCCAATCGGACATCAACGTGACGCCCCTCGTGGACGTCGTGCTGGTGCTCCTCATCATCTTCATGGTCATGACCCCGCTTTCCCAGCGGGGGTACGACGTGCAGATCCCGCGGGAGACGACGCAGATCACCCCGCCGGACCCCACGATCACGCAGGTCATCATGGGCATCTCGGAGAGCGATTGCCCCATCCTCCATGCCGTGGGCAATGCAGGGCTCCCGCCCGGCTGCGTGGTCAAGATCAACAAGGAGCCCGTCCGCGCGGACGCGCTCAAGTCGAAGATGGAAGAGATCTTCAAGAACCGGAAAGCGTCCGACAAGATCCTCTTCGTCGCCGCACAGGAGAAGCTCAACTACGAGGGGATCATGCAGATCCTCGACATCGCGAAGAGCGGCGTCGAAGGGCTCAAGATGGCCGTCGTGACCGACGAGAAGCTCGCTCTGGGACAGGAATGACTCGCTGAACTCGACCCGGCCCGGGGGCGCACTCCTCGCCTCCGGGCCCGGCTTCCCTCCCTCGAATTCCTCGGATCAGTGGTTCGTGCCAGCAACCGGGGGTTCCACCCC